>PMUN01000193.1 GCA_003166875.1 Bryobacterales bacterium
TTCACACTCGTGTGAACGCCGTTAAATAAATGTCCCCCCAGTCCCATCAAATCCTCTCCGGCGACCTCCGCGCCCTAGCCCGGGCCGCAACCGCGATCGAAAACCGCAGTCCGCAAGCCGACCACTTACTCAGAGAACTCTTCCCCCACACCGGCCGCGCCACAATCATCGGGATCACAGGAGCCCCCGGCGCCGGAAAAAGTACCTTAGTTGACAAAATAGCCCACGCCCTCCGCCAGGAAAATAAATCCGTCGGCATAATCGCAGTCGATCCCACCAGCCCCTACACCGGCGGCGCAATTCTGGGCGATCGCATCCGCATGCTCGACCATCATGCCGATCCCCAAGTCTTCATCCGATCCATGGCCACGCGCGGCTGGCTGGGTGGAGTCGCAGCAGCAACCACCGATATGGCCGTGCTCCTGGACGCCGCCGGCCGAGACGTGGTTCTCATCGAAACCGTCGGCGTCGGCCAGGATGAAGTCGAGATCGCCAAGCTCGCCGGCGTTACCGTTGTGGTCCTGGTGCCCGGCATGGGCGACGACGTGCAGGCCATCAAAGCCGGCATCATGGAAATCGCCGACGTCTTCGTCATCAACAAAGCCGATCAACCCGAGCCGGATCGTCTGGAGCGCGAGATCAAAGCCATGCAGAGCCTGTCCACGCGCAAGGATGGTTGGGTTCCCCCCATCGTCCGAACGGTCGCTGTCGATGGCCAGGGCATCGCCGAGACCCTGGCCGCGGTACGATCGTTTCTTGCACACAACGATGGAAAGGATCGCGCCGTGGCAAACTGGAGCCAGCGGCTGCGCGAAATGCTGCGCGAAAGATTGCTCCATCGCTTCCCGGACCTGGATTTTCACGCCGCTGCCGAGGACATCGTCTCCAAACGCACCGACCCATATACAATCATCGATGCGTGGCTCAACCGATAAAACTGCTCAATCCACCGTCGTTGTGGCGCACGCTCTCAGCGTGCCGCGTCGGCACTCCTGCCGACGCCCGGTTCAAGAGAAATGACTAGCTCAAACAAATTCCAAATCGATCACCTAGGCATCGCCGTCCGATCTCTGGACGCCGCCCTCCAATTCTACGAACACCAACTCGGATTCACCGAGGCCCAGCGCGAAACCGTAGACCAGGAAAAAGTGAAGATCGCCATGCTCCCCGCCGGAGAATCGCGCATCGAATTGCTCGAAGCCACCGAACCCGATTCCGTGATTGCAAAGTTCATAGAGAAACGCGGCGAAGGCCTCCATCACGTCGCTCTCAAAGTCCCGGATCTCGCCGCCACCGTCGATCGTCTCAGAACCCAAGGCGCGCGCCTGTTGAACGATCCCCGCCCCGGCGCCGGAGGCCATCTTTATGTCTTCGTCCATCCGTTGTCCACCGGCGGCGTGCTGCTCGAATTGATACAGCAATGAAACCAACCATCGGCGTCATCGGCGGCAGCGGTTTGTACTCCATGCCCGGATTTGAACAACATGAAGAGGTGCAGCTCGACAGCCCGTGGGGCAGGCCTTCGGACGACTATGTGATTGGGCAACTGGCAGGCAAAGAAGTCGCGTTTCTTTCACGGCACGGCCGCGGCCATCGCATTTCGCCTTCTGAACTGAACTTTCGCGCCAACATCTACGGCTTCAAACAACTCGGCGTCGAACGGATCATTTCGCTCAGCGCCGTCGGCTCACTGAAGGAAGAACACGCGCCCCTCCGGTTCGTGATTCCCGATCAATTCTTCGACCGCACTCGTGGCCGCGTCTCCACTTTCTTCGGCGAGGGCTTGGTCGCGCACATCAGCTTCGCCGATCCGGTTTGCCCCCAGCTCTCCGAAGTGGTTCGCGAGGCTTGTGTCCAATCAGGCGTCGATGTCTCGAAGGGTGGCACTTATCTCTGCATGGAAGGGCCTGCTTTCTCCACCAAGGCCGAATCGAACGTGTATCGCAGTTGGGGCATGGACGTCATCGGCATGACCAATCTCCAGGAAGCCAAGCTCGCGCGCGAAGCCGAGATCTGTTACGTCACAGTAGCCATGGTCACCGATTACGACTGCTGGCACGCGGAGCACGCCGCCGTAACCGTCACCGATATTCTCGCGAACTTGAATAAGAACGCCTCGAACGCTGCGAAAGTTGTCGCGGCCGCGGTGGCCGCCATGCCATCAGCGCGCGAGTGCAAATGCGGCGCGGCGCTAGCGCACGCTCTGATCACCGACCCGAAGTCGATCCCCGAAACCACTCGAAGAAAGCTGGAACTGCTGGTTGGAAAGTACCTCCCCTGACAATTTCGCCCAGGAACTTCTCGAGCATTGCCTGGCCTCGCGTCCGTGGCCGGAACACCTGCTCGATCCTTTGATCGCAGAAACCGGCAACCGCGCGTTATTCCGCATCGTTGTCGAACGCCTGGGAGATCTGTTCGAACCCCGCCTGTGTACCGTCTACGCCGATCTTTTTGCCGGTGTGATTGCCCGGCGAATTCCCGAACTCCATGCCGAACACCTTGTGGAGCGCTACCAACGCATCCGCCAACCTCGCAAACTCGATCGCGAACCGAAATCCGTTTTCGTTTTATCGCGCGTGACCTTGGGCGCCGATGTCGCCATCACCAGCGTTCTGCTGGACGCCGCAAAGAAGCGCTTTCCCGATTCACAAATCTGGTTCGTCGGCCCTCACAAAAGCTGGGAGCTCTTCGCGGCCGATCCCCGGCTCCGCCATCTCCCCATCGCCTACGGCCGTAGCGGCACCCTGGACGACCGTCTTTCCATCTGGCCGCAATTGCGCGATGCCGTATGCCAACCCAACAGCATCGTCATCGATCCGGATTCCCGCCTCACTCAGCTGGGCCTGCTCCCCATCTGCCCCGAAGAAGATTACTACTTCTTCGAAAGCCGCTCATACGGCGGAGATAGTGACGAAACTCTATCGGCCTTAGCGCGCCGTTGGGCAACAGAAACCTTTGGGATCGAAGATCCACAACCCTACATAAATACCGGATTGGACGCAGCCAAATTCGCGACGACGGTCAGCTTCGGAGTCGGCGAAAATCCCGACAAGCGAATCGCCGATCCATTCGAAGAAGAGCTGTTGAAACAGTTGCCGCGTCCCCTTCTCATCGACAAAGGCGCCGGCGGCGAAGAAGCCCATCGAGTGGAACACGCAGTGTCGAGAGCCGGCGGCGCCATCGCCATGTGGGAAGGCTCTTTCGCCGGCTTCGCCGCGCACATCCAGAAAAGCAAGTTGTACGTGGGCTACGATTCCGCAGGCGGCCACGTCGCAGCCGCTTGCGGCGTCCCTTTGATCAGCATCTTCGCCGGCTTCGCCTCCGAACGCATGTTGCAGCGCTGGCGCCCCTCCGGCCCCGGCAAAATCACAGTCCTCCGCCCCGGCCCCAACCTACTCAACCAAGTGGTGGCCCATACCGAACCGCGACCGTAAGGGAGTCGGTGCATTTGCCGGATTCGGTGGTCGAGTATGATACCGTGAGGATTCAGATAACACGGGAGGATTACCCATGGAAGCCCTCGGCATGGTGGAGACCAAAGGATTAGTGGGCGCGATCGAAGCGGCCGACGCAATGGTGAAGACCGCCAAAGTCACATTGCAAGGGAAGGAATACATTGGCGCCGGCTACGTCACGGTGACCGTCCGGGGCGATGTCGGCGCGGTGAAAGCAGCCACGGATGCGGGCGCCGCTGCAGCCCGCCGTGTGGGCGAGCTCGTCTCGGTTCACGTGATCCCCAATCCGCACTCTGAAATCGAATCCGTTTTGCCCGGCGCCAAAAAATAGGCTAACGTAGCGCACGCACTCCTGCGTGCCGCGTCGGCACTCATGCCGGCGCTGGTGTATGCTCACAGATCCAGATCTCCTCTCCATCCAGGACGTCCGCACCAAAGTCGAGGACGCCTACGCCGCCTGGCAGAAGTATCGCTCCTTTTCGCAATCTCAAGTCGATTCCATCGTGGAAACCGTCGCCGCGGCCGCCCGCGCCAACGCCAAGCGGCTGGCCGAACTGGCCGTCGAAGAGACCGGATACGGCAACGCAAAAGATAAGCTATCCAAGAACCTTCTCGCCTCGGACGTTCTACCCCGCGCCATGCGAGGTCTAAAAACGATCGGTATTCTGCGCGAGATTCCCGATCAGAAACTCGTGGAGATTGCCGTTCCCATGGGCGTTGTGGCCGCCATTTTGCCCACCACCAATCCCACCTCCACCGCCATCTACAAAACTTTGATCTCGCTCAAAGCCGGCAACGCCATCGTCATCAGCCCGCATCCTCGCGCGAAGATCTGCTCTTGCGAAACTGTGGCTGTGCTCCAACAAGCCGCGCTCCAAGCCGGCGCGCCACCAGGCTTGGTCCAATGCATCGATAATTCCACCATCGAAGCCACCAACGCATTGATGAAGCACCCACGCACCGGCGTGATTCTTTCCACCGGCGGAGGCGGTATCGTGCGCGCGGCCTACTCCAGCGGCAAGCCGGCGTTCGGCGTCGGTCCCGGCAACGTTCCAGTGCTGGTGGAAAAATCGGCCAACGTCGAAGACGCAGTCTCCAAAGTGGTGGAAGGCAAGTCCTTCGATTTCGGAACGGTCTGCTCCAGCGAACAAACTATCGTGGCCGAGCGCGGCTTACGCGATCGGATCCTCGCAGCGCTCAAAGCCCGCAAAGCTTTCCTCTGCGATGCCCGCCAGACCGAGGCCCTCGCGAAGCTGCTGCTCACCTCTCACTTCACCGTGAACCCGGATTGCGTCGGTCAGGCACCCACGAAAATCGCAAAAATGGCCGGCTTCGCAGTTCCCGCCGATACGTCCATCCTGGTGGTCGAGATCGCAGGCGTTGGGAAAGATCATCCGCTCTCGGCCGAAAAGCTGTCACCTGTTCTCTCGTTGCTTTTTGTCGCAGATTTTCGAGGCGCCCTCGACGCCTCGGAAGCCATTCTTCGCTTCGGCGGCCTCGGCCACACGGCCGTGATCCACGCCACCGACGACGCGCGCATCCGCGAGTTCGCCTTGCGCATGCCGGCCTTCCGGATTCTGGTGAATACGCCGGCGCCGCAGGGCTCGGTCGGCATCACCACCGGCGTTTTTCCGGCCATGACCCTCGGCTGCGGCGCGGCAGCCGGCAACATCACCGGCGACAACATCGGCCCGCTCCATCTCATCAACATCAAGAGGCTCGCATACGTGACACGCAAGGCGGAAGATGCATTTGAGAATTTGGCGCCGTCCAGCGCGTCGGGCGGAATCGACCGCGACACCGTGATAGCCGCTGTCGAGCGCTATCTGGCGAAGCGAGGCGTTGAGCAGCCGCGCCCAGTCACTGCTGAAGTGGTCGACCGATTTCTCGCCGCCCGCCGCGGCCCGCGCCTGGCTGAAGTCCCCGAATCACCTGCCCCGCTCCCTACGCATCCCGTTGAAATTTCTGATTTTGTCTGCGAAGACGACGTCCGGCGCGCCATTGCGCAATCCAAGAAGATCTTTATCGGACCCAAGACCATCGTCACCCCCTCGGCGCGCGACCTCGCGCTCAGGAGTGATACCCTCGTCTTGACTGATCGCGCCAAGTAATGAAACCGAACCTGGATACACTCAAAACCGAAATTGAACATCACCTGGAACAATCCGGGATGGCCGTCTTCTATGGATACTCCAGAGGACTTGAGTCCGTGCAGGGTGTTTACTGGGATTGCGATCAATATCCCGATTACAAGCTGTTCGTCAAAGCCGCTCAAATCGCGGGCGTGAAGATGATCGTCTTCCACCAGCGCGAATTCTCCGCCGATCAACTGGATGAAGCGCTGGAGCAGTTGGCGGGCTGCGATATGCCGCGTGAGGAGTATCACGAACTGGAGCGCCGTCTGAACGAGATGCGTGTTTATAGCAGCTTCGTCTGCGCAATCGAGCTCTCCTTCGATCACAATGGCCGCGTCTTTATTTTCGATCTGCGAACCGATTGGTACGAAGACCTTTCCGATATTCTGGACGAAATTCAAATCATGGACGCCGAATCCGATGACGATAGCGACACGCCCATCAGCGGGTATTTCTCGAAGAACTAGTAGGGCAAGTCTCCGACTTGCCTCTTCAACATGCCCATCACCCAATGGCTATTCCCAACCCCCGATCCCGAAGCCGTCAACAATCTAACTTCCACCCTCCGCATCCAACCCCTGACCGCCCGCGTGCTAGCCGCGCGAGGCCTAACCGATCCTCAAACGGCCCAGCGGTTTCTTTCACCCCAGCTCGAACACCTCCATTCGCCAGCCTTACTCACTGGCATGCCAGAAGCGCTCAACCGTCTCCGCGCCGCCATATCCGCCCACGAGAAAATCCTGATCTACGGCGATTACGACGTCGACGGTACAGTCTCGGTAGTCATCCTCAAAAAAGCGATCGAGCTCGCGGGCGGCCAAGCTAGCTTTCACGTCCCGCACCGTCTGAAGGACGGCTACGGCATGCGGGCGGATGTGATTGAACGCGCGGCGGCCATGGGAGTGCGGCTCATAGTCAGCGTCGACACCGGGATTCGCGCCACTGAAGTGGTTCGAGGCGCGCGTGAACTCGGCATCGATGTGATCGTCACCGATCATCACTTGCCGGAAGCGGAGCTGCCGCCCGCGCTCGCGGTTCTAAATCCGAACCGGCGCGATTGCCATTATCCCGACAAGAATCTTTGCGGCGCAGGCGTAGCTTTTAAGCTGGTGCACGCACTGCTCGCTACGCTCGGATGGCCGGAAGATAAGCTGGCGCGCATGCTGAAGTCCTTTCTGAAATTGGTTGCGGTGGCAACAGTAGCCGACGTCGTGCCCTTGCTCGGCGAGAATCGAATCATCGTCAAATTTGGCTTGCAAGGTTTGCATCGCGTCCATAATCCGGGCCTCCGTGCATTGCTCGAAGTCTCAGGAATGCTGGATGGCCGCGCCCCGAATGCCCGCCAGGTTGCGTTTCAAATTGCCCCGCGCATCAACGCCGCCGGACGCATGGACGATGCCCAAAACGTCATTCGCATGTTCCTGACCGAAGATTTGGAAACCGCGCGCACTCTGGCAAAGCAGCTCCATTCGCTCAATCAGGAGCGCCAGCAGACCGAGGCCGATATTGTGCGATTGGTCCTTGAAGAATGCTCCCAGGTTCCCGTTACCGAAGATCAAGCCGCCCTGGTTTTCTCTGGACCCAATTGGCACCGCGGCGTAGTAGGCATTGTCGCCAGCCGTTTGGTGGATCGGTTCTACCGCCCCGTGTTTGTCTTGAGTGAAGAAGATGGCGAGGCGCAAGGTTCCGGCCGCAGCATTACGCCGTTCCATTTGTTGGAGGCGTTGGAATCGATGCCGGATCTTTTCTCTCGCTTCGGCGGCCATCGGCAAGCAGCGGGAGTAAGCATGCCGTCGGAAATGGTCCCGGAGTTTCGGAAGCGTCTGGAGGCCTACGCCCGCCAGCGCCTCACTCCAGCGGATTTTCATCCGCGCTTGGCCATTGATGCGGTAGTGGATCTGAAAGAGCTCACCACCGGCCCTGCTGTCGCCGAGATCCTAGGACTGGCGCCCTTCGGATTCGGGAACCCGCCGCCGGTCCTGGCCATTCTGGATGCCGAAGTTGCAGCCGCTCCGGTAGTCTTGAAGGAGAAACATCTACGTGTCCAACTGCGCCAGAATGGACGGAACCTGTTATCCAAAGCTTGGAACTTCGCCGACCGCGCTTCGGAACTCCCAGCCGGTGCACACATGGACGCCGCATTCTGCATCGAAGAAGACCCCTATTCCGAGAGCCGCGGATGGGGCGGCTGGGCCGCGGTTTTGAAGGACATTCGCCCTCCTGGTTAACAGTCGCCATCCGTTCCCGTCTTGAAAACCGGAGGCAACACAATGCGCAACACTCTGCTTTTCACCCTCAGCCTAGCCACGATCACGACGATGTTTGTCGCTCAGGCTGGCCCACCACTCATCTGTCACCCCTACAGCATCGGCGATGCCAAATCGCTGCCTTGGAGCACTGGATCGGGCTGGGACGCTACCGATCCCGCGTACAACGTCCAGAATCTTGTCAACGATACTCTAGCGATTCTCGATCAAAGCCCCACGGTATTGGTCCGCATGGAGACACTTCGCCGCGCCGTGTTGTACGGTGTGCAGGACCACGCCGCTGCCCGCACACTGCTGGCACAACTCAAGGATCGCGAAACGGCCAAACCAATCGCGGTCACGTACTTCGACTACGGATATTTCCTAGCATCGCTCAACCAAATCCATTGGCTGTATAAAGAAGATCTGAGCGCCGGAATCGATGGTTACCAGTTCATCGAAAAGGCGCTAGCCCTCGCGCCAGACTCGCCGGAAATGCATTTCGCGGCCGCAATCATGGCCACCAGTCCATCGCGCCCCACGGAGCGCGAAAAACATCTCGCCAAGGCGCGAGCCGCAAAGAGCGATACCCTACTAGCCCAAAACCTAGCCACCCATTTCGAGTAAGCCGTACAATCGAGTCGTGGACTATCGCATCGAACACGACACCATGGGGGAGATGCGTGTTCCCGCCGAAGCGCTATACGGCGCGCAAACACAACGCGCCGTCGAAAACTTCCCCATCAGCGGCCTGCGTTTCCCCCGCTCCTTCATCCGCGCGCTAGGACTCATCAAAAGCTTGGCCGCCCGCGTCAACGGCCAGATCGGCCAGTTGCCTGCGGATGTGGCCGCCTCCATCGAAAAGGCGGCCGAGGAAGTTGCCGCCGGCAAATACGACCAGCAATTCGTGGTGGATATTTTCCAAACCGGCAGCGGCACTTCCACGAACATGAACGCCAATGAAGTAATAGGCCAACTTGCTAAGGCGCACCCCAACGATCACGTCAATCGCGGACAATCCAGCAACGACGTGATTCCCTCCGCCATCCATATCGCCGCCGCAATGCTGGCGCACGAAGCGTTGCTGCCCGCCATCGCAGGTCTCGCTGCTTCACTTAGAAAGAAGTCCGATGAATTCCATGACATTGTCAAAATCGGCCGCACGCACCTTCAGGATGCAGTTCCCATGCTGCTGGGCCAGGAGTTCTCGGGCTACGCCGCTCAAGTGGAACTGTGTGCCGGTCGAATTCGCGCCGCGCTCGAAGGCATCTACGAACTGCCGCTCGGAGGGACGGCCATCGGCACCGGCTTGAATGCAATCCCCGGATTCGCCACCGCCGTCATCGCGGACATTGCAGCTCGAACCGGCCTTCCTTTTCGTGAGGCCGCGAATCATTTCGAAGCACAGGCCTCCAAAGATGCGGTCAGTTTCCTGAGCGGCGCGCTAAAGACCTACGCTGTCGCTCTAACAAAAATCGCGAACGACATCCGCTGGCTGGGATCAGGACCGCGCGCCGGACTTGGCGAACTGAAACTGCCGGAAACGCAGCCCGGTTCCAGCATCATGCCAGGAAAAGTGAACCCCGTGATTGCCGAGAGCCTGCTGATGGCGTGCGCCCAAGTGATCGGCTACGACGCAACCATCACCTGGTGCTGCGCGGCAGGCAATTTCGAACTCAATGTCATGATGCCGGTGATGGCTTACGATTTGCTCGAAACGATAGAACTGCTGGCGGCCGTTTCCCGGAATTTCGATCAGAAATTGGTTCAAGGCCTCGAAGCGGACGCCACTCGCGCATCAGGATATGTCGAACAGTCGCTCGCCATGTGCACCGTGCTCGCCCCGGTAATCGGATATGAACAAGCCGCGGCCATCGCCAAAGAAGCCCACCGCACCGGCCGCACTGTGCGGGAAGTGGCGCAAGAAAAAAGCGGCATCCCGGATGAACGGCTGAATGAACTGCTGGATCCGCGAACTCAAACCAAGGAGAATCGACATGGCTCGTAAAACACACCCGGCAAAATTCCCCGGCGAATCGTCCCGCTATCGCACGGCCCGAAATCGCCTTCTTGCTGCTGAGATCGATCTGCGCAAGCAAGTAGAGCGCGTGGCCCGTATGCGGCGCAAACTGCCGCTGGGCGGTCCTGTGCCGGAAGACTACGTATTCGATGAAGGTTCTGGACGCCAGGTCGAGCTTTCCGCGCTCTTTCGCGACAACCTGGACACTCTTCTCATCTACAGCTACATGTTCGGCCCACAGGCCAAGCAACCCTGTCCAATGTGCACCTCGTTCCTTGACAGCCTGGAGGGCGCGGCGATGCACCTCACCCAGCGGGCCAACCTGGCAGTCGTCGCAAAGTCGCCGATCGATCGGATTCGACAACTGGCCGAATCTCGCGGCTGGCGCCGGCTACGGCTGCTGTCGTCGGCCAACAACAATTACAACCGCGATTATTACGGCGAAAATTCGGAGGGCGGCCAGCTCCCCATGATGAACGTTTTTACCAGACGCAAAGGCAAAATCTATCACACCTACGCCACCGAACTTCAGTTCCTGCCGCCGGAAAAAGGACAAAACCAGCGGCACATCGACATGCTGTGGCCGCTGTGGAATCTTCTCGATCTGACACCCGAAGGCAGGGGCACGAACTGGTTTCCGTCCGTTACTTATCCCGTGACGGCTGTCTAACAACACTCTCTCGCTGCCGCGGCGGGGCAAACAACATCGCTAGCGGGCTGTATCGAAACCCCATGCGTTCGCATGAGTGCGAACGCGGCACGCGTAGCGCACGCACCTTTGCGTGCCGCGTCGCCACTCCTGGCGACGCACGGCAGTAGTAAAGATTCAAAGCGGACAGCCGCTACGCCTTGGCCGAGGACCGGGCCGCTGGACCGCCCACTCTAACAGCACTTCGCCCGCGCATATTTCCTCGCGAAACGTTGATCGCTAAATCTCCGCCACTCGTCGGCGGAATGCTTCCGGCCGTGGTAGACCAAATGCCGCTGATACGCGTTTTCGTCCGAGATCTCACGGATGATCGCCCACACGGTTCGCAGGAACGTTCTCATAATTCCTCCGGCCGCAGTTCGCTAAGAACAAACGGCGCCTCTTCCACCTTGGCTTCTTTCGATCCGCTGAGGATTGAGAACCAGATTCTGAGCGAGTCCACCAGAATCAGCAACACCAGCACCAGAAAGATTCCGCAGACCACGGCGTCCAGCCGATCGTTGAAAATCTGTCCCCGCGTTTCGGCGATTTTCGCGGCGCCGATTTTGCCGGCATCCAGGGCGCTCTGCAGCCGTGCAGCATCGGCCAGGAGTCCCAGACGAGGTTGGTCTGAGAAGATTTTCTCCCAACCCGCGGTGAAGCACACCGTCACCAGCCAGGCCAGCGGAATACCGGTAATCCACATATAACGCCAGCGATGCATCTTGATCAGAATAGTTGTGGCGACGCACAGCGCAATCGCAGCCAGCAGTTGATTGCCGATGCCGAACAGTGGCCACAGTGAATTGATGCCGCCCAAAGGATCGCGTACGCCCTGATAGAGGAAATAGCCCCACGCAGCCACGATCGCAGCACTGGCCACCAGCACGCCGGGCATCCAGTTGGTTCGACGCAACGCCGGGATCACATGGCCGAACAGGTCCTGCAACATAAATCGGCCCACGCGTGTTCCAGCAGCGATGATGGTGAGGATAAACAGAGCTTCAAACATGATTGCGAAGTGATACCAGAAGCCCAGAATTGCTCGGCCGCCCCCGGTCTTCGAAAAGATATGCGCCATGCCCAGCGCGAGCGACGGTGCGCCGCCAGTGCGATAAAACAAGTTCTTTTCACCGACGTCAGCAGCGAGTGAATCCATCTGCGCGGTTGAAACTGGGAAGCCCCAACCTGAGATGGTTGAAACTGCAGCGGCCGGAGTATTGCCCACTACGCCAGCCGGAGAATTGACCGCGAAAAACACGCCCGGCTGCAATGAGCACGCCGCGATTAGCGCCATGATGGCCACAAAACCCTCCAGCAGCATGCCACCATAGCCCACCGGCCATGAAGTCCACTCGCGCGCGATCATTTTGGGGGTCGTACCAGACGAAATCAGCGAATGAAATCCGGAAACCGCTCCGCAGGCAATCGTAATGAAGCAGAACGGAAACACCTTGCCCGCGAAAATTGGCCCGCTGCCGTCGGTGAAACGAGTAAAGGCCGGCAACTCGAGTGTCGGATGCACCAAGATGATTCCCAGACCCAGCATCAACACCACGCCCAGCTTTACAAAGGTGCTTAAGTAATCGCGCGGCGCCAAAAACAGCCAGACCGGCAGCACGCTCGCAAGGAATCCGTAAATAATGGTGGCCACGGCAAGAGCCGTTGCCGACATTGTGAACAAAGGCGCAAGTGTCGGCGAGGCGGCCACCGCCTGGCCGCCGAAAATACTCGCGATTATCAGAACGAACCCGATCACGGAGCATTCCAGCACCTGGCCGGGCCGCAAATACCGGAGATAGACGCCCATGAATAGAGCGATCGGCATGGTGGCCGCGATGGTGAATGTGCCCCACGGGCTGCCCTTCAATGCGTTGACCACCACTAGCCCCACCACGGCCAACAGGACGATCATGATCAAGAGAACGGTGATCAGCGCCGTGAATCCTCCGACTTTTCCGATTTCCTGCCGTGCCATCTGGCCGAGAGATTTTCCGTCGCGCCGCATGGAACAAAACAAAATGACGAAATCCTGCACGGCGCCGCCTAACACACAGCCGATGATGATCCAGAGCGCGCCCGGAAGATAGCCGAATTGCGCAGCCAGCGTGGGACCAACCAATGGTCCGGGTCCAGCGATGGCGGCGAAATGATGCCCGAAGACGATCCACTTATTGGTGGGTTCGAAATCGAGTCCATCGCGCAACCGCTCGGCGGGCGTCGCGCGTTGATCGTTGAGCGCCATCACTTTTACCGCAATGAATTTCGCGTAGAAGCGAAAGCCAACCAGATAGGTGCATACCGCGGCCAGCACCAGCCAGAAGCTGTTTACGGGCTCGCCGTTGTCAATGGCAATTCCGGCCAGGAAAAACGCAGCCGCAATCGCGATCGCTGCCCACAGCGCGTGACCGAGGATCTTCTTCATCGAGAGGATTGTAGCAGGCGACCCAGGGGTTGGGGACTTGGGGCTAGGGGCTGGCGGCCAGTTCGGTATGATTCAAGAGTTGTGACTCGCACTATTACTCTTTCACTTCTCATCTGCGCTGCTTGCGGCGCGCAATCCCCGGCGCCGCCGTTGCGGCTTGCTATCGCTGGATTGGTTCACAGCCATGTCGACGGATTCCTGCACAGTATCCGCGACCGGAATGACGTTCAAGTGGTGGCTGTTTTTGAGCCGGATGTCGCCATCCAGCGCAAGTACGCCAAGAAGTACAATCTCGATGAGTCAATCTTCTCCACTGACCTCGGCGCCATGCTGGACCACGCCAAGCCGCAAGCTGTCGCCACGTTCACCAGCACCTACGATCACCCGATGGTGGTGGAAGCCTGCGCGCAACGCCACATTCCCGTGATGATGGAAAAGCCGCTGGCGGTCAGCATGGATCACGCCCGCATCATACAGCGCGCGGCCGCCAGCAGCGGTATTCCCGTGGTCATCAATTACGAGACCACCTGGTATCGCAGCCACGGCGCCATGTGGGATCTCATCAAGCAGCAGCAGAAAGCAGGTCAGATACGAAAAATGGTGGCGATGGACGGCCATCAAGGTCCACAAGAGATCGGCGTGCCGCCTGAGTTCTTCCAATGGCTCACCGATCCCGTGAAGAACGGAGCCGGCGCCTTGTTCGATTTCGGATGCTATGGCGCGAATCTCATGACCTGGATGATGGACAACCAGCGGCCCACGGCAGTGACGGCCATAACTTCGCGGTTCAAGCCGCGGATCTATCCGCGCGTTGACGACGAAGCCACCGTCCTGGTGGAATATCCGACGGCGCAGGGCATCATTCAGGGTTCTTGGAACTGGCCGTTCAGCCGCAAGGATTTCGAAGTTTATGGCGAGCGCGGATACGCAATCGCGGTGGGCGGCAACATGCTGCGTGTGCGAATGCCCGGCCAGCGCGATGAAGAAACGCACGCCACCCTAGATCAGCTTCCCGCCGACGAGCGGGATCCGGTGGAGTATCTGGCAGCCGTCGCTCGCGGCAAGCGGAAACCGAGCGGCTTGTCATCGCTTGAAAACAACATGATCGTGGTTGAGATTCTATCGGCAGCTCGCGAATCGGCAGCTACGGGGAAGACCATCAAGATCGCTAATCAGTAGACTCCGCCGGCCACATCACTTGTCCGATGGCGCGTGCCAATTGCTTCCACTTCGATTCCTCGGCTGCCAGTTGTTTTCGTCCTGCTGGTGTCAACCGGTAATACTTAAATTCGCGATTGCGGTCCTTGGCCATCTCCCACTTCGCAGCAATCCAGCCCTTTCGTTCCAGGCGGTGCAACGCCGGATACAGCGATCCATGTTCCACCTGCAGAACTTCATCGGTGGTGCTACGGATATGCTTCGCGATCTGGTGCCCGTGCGAAGGTCCAAATAGCAGAGTGCGCAGAATGAGCATGTCGAGTGTTCCTTGGAGTAGGTCGATTCGATCGGTTGATTCTCGGGGCATCTCGCTGGTAGATATTCTACCTTAGCCGCACCTAGCGTCGGCATGAGTGCCAACGCGGCACGCATGAGTGCGTGCGCTACGGTGTTACACCTGCATGGTGAAGACTGCTCCGCCGTTTTGGCCGTTAGCTGCGCTGACGGAGCCGCCGTTCTGTTCCACGATGGATTGGACCACGTATAGACCGAGGCCCGAGATGATGGATTTCGTGGATACGCGTGGCTCGAAGATGCGCGGCAGCAATTCGGGCGAGATGCCGGGACCGTCGTCAGTCACTACGATCTGTCCATCGCGGGCCTGAACCCGAATGTTTTTGGCGCCGGCTTGAGCTGAGTTCAGGAACAGATTTACGAGCACGCGTTCCCACTGAGCGGCGTCACCTTTCAGTCGGAATTCCGGAGCAATCTCGTCTGTGAACTCGATCTTGGGGCCGTTGGCGCACTCCAGATAATCGCGGCAAAATTGAGTTGCGTTTTCGATGACTGGCGCGAGCTCCGCTCCGGTCCGGTTGCTTTCAAGGATGCTATGCACAATCCTCTGGCCGCGGTCGACGCTACGTTGCAGCGTATGCGCGAGCTTCTCCCATTTGGGATCATCTTCGAGAAGCTCCGCGCTCTCGCCGATGGTTTGAAATACATTGTTCAGATCGTGAACCAGACCTTCAAGCGTGAGATCAGCAACATCCATACTTATTCTCCAGCCGCACGATGTAGTGTATCGAAAAACTCGGGGAAAGACACGGAGGCAGCACCGGCGTCTTCGATGACGCACTCACCATCAGCGATGAGAGCAGCGACGGAGAATGCCATTGCGATGCGATGATCGCCAAAAGAGTCGAGCTCAGCGGCATGGAATTTCTGGCGCCCGGGAATCTCGAAGCCGTCCTCGCGCGTTTCTATGGCGAGACCCATGCGGCGGAAGTTTTCAGCGATGGAAGCGATGCGGTCCGTCTCTTTGACGCGCAGCTCAGAGGCATCGCGCACAATCAGACCTTCTTCGCTTGCAGCGCCGAGCACGGCCAAAACCGGGATCTCGTCGATGAGCGCGGCGGTTCGCGCTTTTTCGAGCACTCCTCCGCGTATCGGCGACTTTACGATGCGAACGTCGCCAAGCAGCTCGCCGCCAGACGAAGTGACATCTAGAACTTTCAGATCAGCGCCCATCTCGACCAGAAAATCGAGCAATGTGGATCGCGTCGGATTCAGTCCGACTCCGTGAATGGTGAGATTGGACTCAGGGACGATGAGGGCGGCGACTAGAAAGAACGCGGCCGAAGAGAGATCGCCTGGAACTCGTAGAGTGCGGGCCTGAAGATGCGGCCGGCCAATAATCGTGATGGACCGTTTCAGAACTTCCACGTCAGCTCCGAATTCGCGCAATGCCAGTTCGGTGTGGTCGCGTGTGCGGACCGGTTCGTGAACTGTGGTCCGGCCGTCGGCGTAGAGCCCGGCCAGAAGTACGCAACTCTTCACTTGCGCGCTGGCCACGGGAAGAGTGTATTCGATGGGATGAAGCTGGCTTCCGTGAATGGTGAGCGGCGGGAAACGACCGTCGCGAGCATCCAAGCACGCGCCCATTTGACGCAGCGGATCGAGGATGCGCTGCATGGGGCGCCGCGAGAGCGACTCGTCGCCGCCGATGCGGGATTCAAACGCCTGCGCGGCGAGAATTCCCGAAAGCATGCGAATGGTGGACCCGGAATTACCGGCGTCCAGCATATCGGCCGGCTCGCGGAGCCCGTCCAGGCCGCGGCCCTGAATCGAGATCACTCCGTCGCGATTATCGATGACGGCGCCGAGCGCGCGGACGCAGGCGAGCGTGGACTGGCAATCCGCGCCGGTGGAATAGTTCTCCAACTTGGTGGTCCCCTCCGCGATTGCGGCCAACATTGCATAGCGGTGCGAAATGGACTTGTCGCCGGGAAGTTGGATTGCGCCGGTGATGGAGGCAGCGGGACGGATTTGCTCGCGCATGGAATAAAGAGTTAGTGTAGCTGAAGAGGGAAGGAGCGGATCGGACATGGCATCTAGGATCAGCAGGCGAATGTGGATGAAGAGCTCAGCCGCGCTCACTGCAGCGGCAGCGGCCGGACCAATGGCGGTTGCACAAGGGCCCAAGAATATTGTGATCGCGAGCTCCAATGGCAAAGAGGCGTGCCGGAAAGCCATGGAGATGATCAAAGCCGGCGAAGACACGCTGGATGCCGTGGTCGCGGGAGTTCAGACCGTTGAGTTGGATCCCACGCAGCATGGGGTGGGCTACGCTGGCCTTCCCAACGAAGACGGAGTGGTGGAACTGGATGCCAGCGTAATGCATGGACCATCGCGGCGCTGCGGATCGGTGGCGGGCGTACGCATGGTCAAGACTCCAGCCAGACTCGCCAAACTGGTGATGACGGAAACCGACCACGTCATGATGGTGGGCCAAGGCGCGGACCAGTTCGCGAAGGACATGGGATTCAAACTGGAAGAACTGCTGACGGACGAATCGCGCCTGGCGTGGCTGGTTTGGAAAAAATCTGTGCGCGATAAAAAGGGCCACACCAATTGGTCGAGTGAAGTTGAGACGGGAAACGCGACGGCGGAGCTCAAGGAATTGTTCCCGAACGTAGATGAAAAGACGCTGGCATGGGCGAGGGAAATGGCCATCCATCCGATCACGGGCACTATCAATTGCCTGGCGCTGAACTCGAAGGGCGAGATGTCGGGCGTTACAACCACGAGCGGCCTGGCGTGGAAAATCGCCGGGCGCATAGGAGATTCGCCGATCATCGGCGCGGGATTGTACGTGGATCAGGATGTCGGCGGCGCGGGTTCCACCGGACGTGGCGAGGAGAATATTCGAATCGCGGGCGCGCACACCATCGTCGAGAACATGCGGCACGGCATGACGCCGCAAGAGGCGTCCCTGGACGCGTTGAAGCGGATCTCGCGCAATTTCAAGGACGACAAAGCGCGGCTGGCGCAGTTCGACATCAACTTCTACGCGTTGCGCAAGGATGGCCTGTACGCCGGAACGACGCTGTGGACCTACGAGAGTGGCGCGCAGAAGTACAATCCTGTTTTCACGGTGAATGACGGGGGCGAAAGCAGGCACGAGAAGTGCGTGCCGTTGTATGAGCGGCGCGCCTGAGCGCATCGCGATTTTAGACAATCAGCGCAAACAGCGCGGGTTAGCAACCCGCCGCAGGATGGCATCCTGCCCCACAAGCACCGGGCGTCGGCATGAGTGCCGACGCGGCACGCTGAGAGCGTGCGCTACAGATTGGCGCGGAGGGCGTTGACGGCGGCGCCGATTACGGCGATTTCGCTGCCGGCGGGGACGATTTCGAACACGTAACCTTGCAGCGGGCTCATTTTTACCATTTCACTGACATATTGATTGAGCAGGTTGATATCCAGGTGCCGGGCGTTAAAACCGGAAATAAAGAATTTTCCTGGGCCGGCCAGATGAATGGAACTCGCGGTGCCCGCTGCCAGGGCGGCATGCCATAACTTGACAAAATCGACGCAGCGCTGATCGCCGCGTTGCGCGTTTTCGAAAATCTCTTCCGGCTCCAAATCGAGAAAACGAAGGCGCATGGCGCGGTGCCCCATGATGCCTTCCAGATGGCCTCTTCCACCACAGCCGCAGTATTTTTCGCGCGGATCGAGCGAGACCACGACGTGGCCGCCCTCCCAAATGCCTTCGTGCCAAGGATAGATGCCGAAGCCGATGCCATGGCCGAGGGTCCACACGCGGATGAGCCGATCGAGCTGGCCGCGTGTGGCTGCGAGGCCGGCGGCAACCACGTCGGCATCGTTATAAATGTGAACCGGAGCATCCAACCCACCTTGGCGAAGGGCGTTGGAAACCAACTCCCGCATATGGGCGCCTTTGAGTTGGCGCAGGTTGGGCGATTCTTCCACCAGCCCGTCGCGAATGATGCCGGGCACGCCGATTCCGATGGCGTCCACTTTCGAGCCGGGGGCCACGGCCAGAATCTGGCCAGCGATGGTTTGAGCGATGCGTTCTGAAGGCATGCCATGCAGAGCGTCGGCCTCGGAGTCCTCTTGAAACAAGTGGAGCTTGGAAACCAGTTGATTACCTTCCACGAGACCCGCGGCTATGTGTTCGGCGGTTGTGACGCCAATGGATCGGGGCATATGATTCACTTTCTTCAGAGCTTGGTTAGCTTGTTCACACCGTTAAATGCCGCGGCCTTGTAGCATTCCGCCAAGGTGGGGTAATTGAAAACAGTATTGATGAAATAGTCGACGGTACCTCCCAGGATCATGACCGCCTGACCGATGTGCAAGAGTTCCGTGGCACCTTCTCCAATAATATGGACGCCCAGGATAGCTTTGGTTTCGCGATGAAAAATGATTTTCAGGCGTCCGGTGGTATCGCCGCGAATTTGACCTCTGGCGATCTCGCGATAGTAGGCGACACCTACCTCATAAGGAACGTCGTCGTCAGTGAGCTGCTCTTCGGTTTTGCCGATGAAAGAAATCTCGGGGATGGTATAAATGCCGTACGGGTAGCTAGCCGGGTTGGATTGTATGGTCTTGCCGAACGCGTTTGCGCAGGCGATGCGGCCTTGCTCCATGGAGACGGAGGCGAGGCTGGGAAAACCGATGACGTCACCAACCGCGTAGATGTGGGGTTGTTTGGTGCAATAGCCGGCATCCACTGGAATTCGGCCTCGCGCATCCACGTCCACTTGGGCGGCAGGCAGGTTCAGCTCATCCACATTGCCTTGCCGGCCGACTGCATACAGCAAGGCGTCGCCAGAGAGCTTCTTTTTGCTTTCGAGATAGGCAACGACAGAGCCGTCGGGCATTTCCTCCACGCTCTGGACTTCCTCATTCAGGCGCATGGTAACGCGATGGTCGCGGAGATTGTAGGAAAGCGCTTCCACCATTTCGGCGTCGGCGAATTCCAGCAGGCGGGGACGCTTTTCGATCAAGATGATGCGCACGCCGAGCGTAGCGAACATGCAGGTGTACTCGACGCCAATGACACCACCGCCGACTACGATCAATGTTTTCGGAATTTCGGGCATGGACAGGATCTGGTCGCTGTCGATGATATTGCGCCCGTTGATGGCAATCTTGCTGGATGCCGCGGGCTTGGTTCCGGTGGCAATGATAAACGCTTCGGCGGTGTAGGTCTGCTGGCCACGCGGGCTGTCCACGCGGACAGTGTGTGGGTCAAGAAAAGTCGCGACACCGTTGATCATTTCGATGTTGTTGCGCGACAACTGTCCCTGGATGACGTCGACTTCGGTTTTGATCACGTGCTGGACGCGGAAGGCCAGGTCCGCCATGGTGATCTTTTCCTTGACGCGATAGTTGACGCCGTAAACGTTCTGGTAATAGTAACCGGAGAGATGCAAGACGGCTTCGCGAATGGTCTTGCTGGGGATGGTGCCGCTGTTGATGCACACACCTCCGATGACTTCGCGGCGCTCGATGAGGCCGACATGCTTGCCCATCTTCGAGCCTTGGATTGCGGCGCGTTGGCCGGCCGGACCCGAGCCGATGACGATTAAGTCGAAGCTCTGCATTGTTGAACCAATTTAGCGCATTGGAGGCGGGCGGTAGTGTGTCGGTTCGGTTACTGGATGGGCAAGCGGAACGTCGGTAGAGTCGAGGATGGGCGCGAGAGCGTCGCCGAGCGCCGCCCCGTTTCCCATCCCCGCTCGTCAAACCGGACGTGCCTATCTCAGGCATCCGGCTTTCCGACTGGCTTCATC
>PMUN01000260.1 GCA_003166875.1 Bryobacterales bacterium
AATGAACCTGGCCAATTCAAAGGGGTGCACGACATAAATGTGGAGCCTTTCGAGGATGTAACCGAGGCGCGACCGCAGGGAGCGATACCACGAGGGCGTTGGTTCTACGCTCGTGGTAGCGCTTCCTGCCGGTCGCGGCTCAGTTTTTTGTGCATTTATACTTTCCATATTTATGTCGTGCCAAGATTCGTTATTGCCAGCCTCCTCCCAAAGAGACATACAGCGCGACGACGTTGGTCAATTCCTCGCGGCGGATTTGAACGAGCTGAAGTTGTGCGTCCAGCAATTGGCGTTCGGAATCCAGGTATTCCAGGTAGCTGGCGACGCCACCTTTGTATCGGAGGTCGGCGACGTCCACCGACTGGTGGAGGCTTTCGACCAACCCTTCTTGTTGGGTCCGCAGCTCAGCCAGCTTGCGACAGCCAGCCAGTGAATCGGCCACTTCGCGGAAGGCCTGTTGGACGGTTTGCTGGTAGGCGAGCAGGGCCTGCTGGCGTTGCGCCTCGGCGATTCGGACACCGGCCCGGATGGCGCCGGCGTTGAAGATCGGNNGTGGGGAAGAACGCGGCTTTGGCCACGGCCACCAGGGCGTGATTGGCAACCAGTTGCTGCTCCGCCTGGCGGATGTCGGGCCGGCGATCGAGCAACGTCGACGGCAACCCGGGAGGAACCGTCGGGGCCAATTCCTGTTCCAAGAGCGATCGTCCGCGAATAATCGGCCCGGGATTGCGGCCGAGCAGGATGGCGAGTTGGTTTTCGGTTTGCTCGTTCTCGAGTTCCAGGCTGGTGAGCGCCGTGCGGGCGCTTTTCACCAGCACCTCGGCTTGGAGTAGATCGATCTCGGAGGAATAGCCGTTGTCCACGCGAAGCTGAACCAAATCGAGCAAGTCCTGGCGAAGCTTGAGAGTGTGCTGGGTGATTTCGATTTCCAGATCCAAATCGCGCAACAGGAAGTAAGCGCCCGCTAGGTCGCTCAACAGCGTTTGTAGGACCACGCGCCGCGCTTCGACGCTGGCCAGCAGGCTGGCGCGCGCTGCCGCGCTGGCATTGCGGATTTGTCCCCAGAGGTCGAGTTGCCAACCCAGGCTGACCGATAGGTTGGTGAAATCGCTTTCGGCCGACTCGCCCGGCCCCAAACCGCCGGTGGATTCGGAGGTCCGGAGATTGTTGTAGTTGGCCTGCGCGTTGACCGATGGGAGACGGGCCGATCGCGCGATGGTAAGCTGAGCTCGGGCTTCCAACACACGTGCGGCAGCAATTTGCACGTCGTAGTTGTTAGCGAGCGCCTCACGGATTAGCTTGGACAACTCTTCGTCGTGGATCAGGTCCTGCCACCGGAGTTCGCCGAGACTTCGAAGCTCGCTGGGAGCTGGGGCGCTTCCCCGGTAGGCCAGCGGAACTGAGACGTCCGGTCGCCGGTAAGGAGGGCTGATGCAGCCACTCAGCAGCAGCGTGAGAATTACGGACGAGAGAGCAATCCCAAGAACCAAGCGATGAACGAAGCCTTGCGCCATTCTCGGTTTACCTGCCGGGGACTGAAGGAGCCTTCTTTGCGTTTACCGGCAGCCCAGGCCGCACTCTCGCGATTCCATCGACGATCACCGTTTCCCCGCCCCGGAGCCCCTTGGTGATGACGCTCTTGCCCTGATAGCTCCCCTCCGTCACGACTTTGTGCAGGGCAACCATGCTATCGGACGTAACCACGTAAACGGCCTTCGAGCCCTGCGCATCAAAAAGAGCCTGTTCGGGAACCAACACAGCGTCCGCCCGCTTTTCCAAGGCAACGCGCACCCGCCCTGTCATTCCGGGCACGAGAACACCCTTGGGGTTTGGGAATTTAGCCGCGATCTGAAGCGTGCCGGTCTTCTCATCCACAGCGCTTCCAATGTTTGTATACCGGCCCTGGAATGGGTACTGGCTGTTGTCGGAGAGAATCAAGTCGATGCGCGCCAGCGCCTTGCGGTCAACCTTGTCAACAGTGCGCAAATAGAGTGCTTCGGAGATTCCGAAAACGACGTTGATTGGATCTAACTGGGAAATGGTTGTGAGCCGATTGGACTCTCCACGCCCCACATAGTTGCCCACCGAAACCTCCACGGTGCCAATGAGACCGCTGATCGGAGCGTGAATGGCTGTCTCTCCGCGGTCGAGCTGCGCCCTGTCGAGCGACGCACGGGCCGAAGTCAGGCTGGCCTGCGCCTGCCGGAGGCCCATGCGGTCGCCCACCGTGGTAGTTCGCACCGTGGCGCGCGCGTCCTCCACCGCCGCCGCGGCTGAAGACTGGGCCGCGATAGCTGCGTCCAAATCCCGTTGCGGCACCGCCCGGCGCGCGGCCAGCGGTTTCATTCGTTCCGCGTCCTGATTGGCTCTTAATAAAGCGGCCTCGGCCTCGCGCAGCGCGGACTGCGCGTTCACCAGGTGCTGCTGCTCGCGCGCCATCTCCAGATCCGCCTCCGCCTTTTCAACCACGGCCCCTGCCGATTGCACCTCGGCTTCATACCGGCGCGGATCGATCTGAAACAGCTTTTGTCCTTTCCGGACCAGGTTCCCTTCCTTGAAAGACATCTCAGTCAGCCGGCCCTCGACGTTGGCTCGGATTTCCACCGTGGCAACCGCCTGAGTCCGCGCCGCGAGTTCCGCCGTGATCGGCACTTCGTGGCGCTCGGCGGTCTCGACCACGACAGCCGACGGAGGTATCGTGCGAACAGCACCCTGCGCCCCCGGCCTAGAGCATCCAGCGTTAAAGAGAATACAGAACGTCGCGAGTGCGAGCTCCACGGCGCAATCAGCCCGGTGCATTCTCGTTTTCGCGAGTTCAGTTCGATAGTACAACCGGCTAATGGTGTCCTGAGTGGTCGATTTTTCTCAAAAATCTTTTTTTTAAAATGTTTGAGACTTTTGCACGAGGTTTTGTACTCAGTGGAATGTCGATTGTAGGCCAAATCGATGATGAATCTAAATTGTCAGCCCAAAAGGAGCAGCCGTGATCGAAAAAGAACAGAAAGTCGTAAGCCACAAAGAACAGACAACCGTGATCGAAACAGAACATCCAACCGTGAGCGAAAAAGAACAGGCCGCTCTTAAGACGGTGAAGAAGTACATGTGGTGGTCCATGGGAGCCGGCCTGATCCCGGTCCCGTTCTTGGACTTGGCCGCGGTTTCGGGCGTGCAACTGAAGATGCTAGCCGAGATCTCGAAAATCTATGACATCCCGTTTCAGAAGAGCAGCGGAAAGGCGGTGGCCGGTTCCCTGATCGGTTCCGTGGTCCCGGGCGCGGTGTCGTACGGCGCGTTCGGCAGCCTGTGCAAGACGGTTCCAGTGGTGGGCGTCGTGGCCGGCACAACCACCATGGTGCTGTTCTCCGGAGCGTCAGCCTGGGCGCTGGGCAAGGTGTTCATCCAGCACTTCGAGTCCGGCGGGACATTCCTCGATTTCAACCCGGCGGAGGTCAAGGAGTATTTCAAGGCGCAGTTCGAGGAAGGCCGAAAGATGGCCTCGACGATGGGGACGAAAGAGAAAGCCCCGGCCCCAAGTTAAACACCGGGTTTAGCACTAATGGACACCCTGTCGGTTATACTCCTATACCTGATATTGTGCCTGGTGGCGGGAATTGCGGGAAGGAACCGGCGCATTGGGTTTTGGGGGTTTCTGTTCAGCTCCATATGCTTCACCCCCATCATCACGCTTCTGTTTCTTTATTGCGCTGCGCCGCGCAAGGTCGACGGCCCGCGCCGACGATTGGGTTCCGGCCAAGCCTGAACCGCGGTTTCCGCCGAATTTTGACATGACGCTCGCATTGCGTTGGGGGGATCCTCTAGACCTGGTGACGTTGGAATCGATTGGAGAAGTCGGCCGGCGCGACGCCCGGCCTGTGCCGCCAAGCTACCTGTTGAGGAGGCGTGACAAATGAAGTCGATCCGTGAATGGGTGGCCAATCAATACCGGCGCTTGAGGGCCTTCCTCAGACGCCATACACCGTACGTGATCCTGCTCCTTTTCCTGCTGAGCTTCTTCTTGATCTTCTTCTTCGACCGGATTGTGATCTCGATTCATCCCGGCGAGCTCGGCGTGCTGTGGCGGTGGTTGGGCGGCGGCACTCAGATCGACACGGTATACCGCGAAGGCGCGCACGTCATCCTGCCGTTCAATCGGATGTACATTTACAATGTCCGCAAGCAGCAGTTCAGCGACACGATCGACGTCCTCACCGTGGACGGGCTTACGGTCAAAGTGCGGTACTCGGTCCGTTATTACCTCGACAAAGACACTCTTCCGCTGTTGCACCAGCGTGTGGGCCCGGACTTTGTGACCGTGGTGGTGCGGCCGGAGGTTCGATCTGTAATGCGGATGGTGTTCGGGCAGTACAAGCCCGAGGAAATCTACGCCACCCAGAAGGCCATCCAGGAACGCATCAGCGTGCTTTCGAAGACTCACCTGGAGGCGCGGTTCGTCGCTCTAGACGATGTGCCGATTGAAAGCATCACGCTGCCCGGGAAGATCTCCGAGGCCATCGAAACAAAACTAGCCCAGCAGCAGGTTGAGCAAGAGTACGTTTACCGGATTTCCATCGCTACCAAGGAAGCCGACCGCAAGCGCATTGAATCCGCGGGCATAAAGGTTTACAACGACACGGTGAACTCCAGTCTCACCCCCGCAGTGCTCGCCTGGCACGGAATTCAAGCAACGCAGGAGCTGGCCAAGTCACCGAACGCCAAAGTGGTGGTAATCGGTTCGAGTAAGAACGGCCTGCCGCTCATATTGGGTCAGTAATACATGAGAAAACTGATCCTACTAGCATTGTCGGCCGGACTGCTGGCGTACAGTTTGTCATCCCAATGGCGCTCTTTCGATGAAATGGGAGCCCGGAGATTCCGGGCCCTCAACGGCCCGCAGAAGGAGATTCTGGTTGGGGTTTGCTGGCCCTTTGCGGTGAACAAGGACGGCATGGGTGACGGTCTTCAACTGGCGTTGGACGAAATCAACTCCGGCGGACTGGCCGGAGGCATC
The DNA here is from genome assembly GCA_003166875.1 of Bryobacterales bacterium. Taxonomy (GTDB): domain Bacteria; phylum Acidobacteriota; class Terriglobia; order Bryobacterales; family Bryobacteraceae; genus Palsa-89. The sequence continues at coordinate 5,009 of PMUN01000260.1, forward strand.
CCGTTTCGCCTGGTCCGGCGGGATGACGGTTTCGACTGGGAAAGGGCCAAGCGCATCGCCGTTGAATTCTCCAACACTCCGAACATGAGCGCGGTGGTTGGCTACTACGACTCGAGCGAAGCCATCAAGGCTTCCACAATGTACGAGTCCAGCCGGTTGCTGCATATGATCGTAGGCGCCAATAGCACCGCCATGACTTCCCAAGGAAGCCAATATATCGTTCGCACCATCCTCGCCAGCGATAAGATCGGGCGCGCAGCGGCCACGCTGTCGGTAGAGCGTGGGCACCGGCGAGTCGCTCTGATCTGGGAAGAAGGCAGCTACGGGGAAGATCTGGCCTATCAGTATGAAATCTCGCTGGACGCCATGAACACGCCATTGGTTTACCAGTGGTCTTACGCACGCGAACACACCGACTTCCGGCGGCCGGTCAGTGAACTGAGAGGGGTGGACGCCGACCTAATCTTCTTTGCGGGGCTGGAACCCTGGGCCGGAGACTTTGTGCGGATGGCTCGCGCGGTCGGCATCAAGACGGAAATCGTCGGCGCTTTCAGCAATACGCCCGACATGCGCGTCAGAGCCGGGCAGGCGTTGGAGGGCGCGATGTATTTCGATTTCTACGACCCGGACTCGTCGAGTCCTGAAAACCAGGCATTCGTTCGCAAGTTCCGGAACGTGTATGCCAGGGACCCTGATACCTACGCTGCACAGGGCTACGACGCGCTGCGCATCCTGGCGAAAGCGGTCCGGGCCACGCGCTCAGCCAACCCCCTCGATTTGTCTTACGCAATCCGGTTCATGGACGCCTGGGAAGGCGCCAACGGCCGTTACAAGTTCGAAGCCACGGGAGAACTGGAAGACAAACCGCTGTTCCTCAACGTTTTTCGAAACGGCAAGCCGGTGAGAATTCAAGAGAGCAGTCCGGTTGCCGAGCCGCTGGTCCGATGAGCCATGCGGGAGTTCCGGAACGTGTGCCGGCAATGAAATGAAACATGGGCGGCAGAGTAATCCAAGGCCCGCATACCGCCTTCTAGCAGCCCGTGTTTAAACTG
>PMUN01000111.1 GCA_003166875.1 Bryobacterales bacterium
CAGTGCCGCAGAAGAACTTGCTGCGCAACAGGGAGCGGGAAGAATTTGACACCTTTTGAAGGACACGTTTGGGCCCATGCGGCTTTGACATCAAGAAGGGGTTCAGCGACACATCTCCCTGCACATCTCCCGGACCAGCAAGAGGCGTTCGCCTGAACTCATATCTTGCGCTGACAAGCAGCGATGTCCGTTCACTCCCAGTTAGGGCCGCTTCAATCGAGACTGAAAGAGGAAAATGCTAGTGCGACGAACTAATCGGGATCGCTTATGAGAATTCTTCTCCACAATCCGGATAACGGCATCACCGGGAACTTCATGCCACATCTGTGGATGTTTCTGCTTCAGGCGCGAACGCCTCCGCAGCACGAAGTAATTTTGCTGGACGGCAACGCGAAACCAATGAACGATGCGGAGCTTGTCCAGTTCGTGAAAGATCGGGCAATCGATCTTGTTGGAATCGGCGCAATGACCCGGATGATCGCGCGCGCTTACCGCGCTGCGGACGCGCTCCGTGCTGCGGGTGTTCCGGTGGTGATGGGCGGACCGCACGTCACCGAGCTGCCGGATGAAGCGTTGGGACGGAACGGCGGCGTTCGCCACGCAGATGCCGTGGCGCTTGGCGAAGCGGATGAGACATGGCCACAAATCGTCGAGGACGCGGCGAACGGCTGTCTGAAAGCGGTGTACGCGCCGGTGGACAAGTTCGGGCAGGAGCAAAAACCCAATCTCGGGGAGTACCCGAAGATTGCATGGGAGTCGCTCGATCTGGAGCAATTCAACCAGATCCCCAAGTTCCTTCGGCCCATATTTAGGAAAAGCCGGATTCAGTGGGAGGGGTTCCACTTGATTCCCATTGAGTCTGGCCGAGGATGCCCGTACGGATGCGAGTTCTGCACCGTCACCGGTTTTTTTGGCGACTCCATCCGCTTTCGTTCCAATGAGAGCGTGGTGGATGAAATGTTGCGCTTGAAGGCGCGGGCACGCCTCCACCACGGCAAAGTGGCGGTCTTCTTCGTTGACGACAACTTCGCCATTAATGTAAAGCGCACCAAGTCGCTGCTGCGGGACATAATTGCCGGTGGCGCCCAGCTTGCTTGGGTCGCACAGATCAGCGCTAACCTGCTTCGGGATGAAGAGTTGGTAGACCTCATTGCCGAGTCCGGAGGTAAGTGGATATTCATTGGCATGGAATCTCTCGATCCGGCCAATCTGAAAGACGTCAACAAGAGCTTCAACAAGCCGTCCGAGTATGCAGGCGTGCTTGAGAGATTGGCTCGACGAAATGTATATGCCATTACGTCCTTCATTTTCGGCCTCGATAACGACTCCACAGGCGTCGCTGCCCGCACGCTTGCGGAAATTAGCAAATGGCCACCGGGGCTGCCGGTTTTCGGCCAGCTTACGCCGTTTCCTTCCACTCCGCTCTATAAACGGCTGGCCACGGAGGGCCGGCTGACGCGACCCACGCACTGGCTGGACTTCGCGCCCTTCAAGATGGCGCATACTCCGCTCAAAATGAGCGTTGCCGAGGTGCATAGGGAAGTTGACCAGGCGTGGACCAATTCATATAATCCGGCGGCGACACGGAGAGCAATGAGCAAGATCGCCGACGCTCCCGTTCCTTACAAGATCAGTCACCTGATCGCCCGGTTGTGCTTTCGGGGCATATATTTCCCACAAAAGGGATCACTTGCCTGGCTCAAGGTGCTGGTCGAAAACCGAGGCGTGATTCTTCGCCTTGTCCTGGACTCATTCACGAAATGGCGAGGCTCAACGGCAGCAGAAGTGCGTTTGGATTTTGACACGGGTGCCAGAAGGCCATCGAGTGAACCCTGCCGGGAGAGCGTTACGGAGATGCCCGCTGGCGTTCCCTGAACGTACTTTACAGCGATTCCGAATTGTCAATAGACATGCGGTAGTATGGATCGGGGATCTCACCTATGCCACTTTGGCGACCAGATCCCACCTTTTATCCCTCCCCGACAATGGCCATGCAGGCGCCACCGGAAAAGCTGGCCTACGTGGCTATGCTCAACGCGAACGGCACCAAACGGCCGGACGCGCTGGGTGTAGTGGATCTCGACTCTGCATCATCCGGATACGGCCGCATCGTCCGGTCAATTGGATATGCCCAACGTCGGCGATGAGCTGCATCATTTCGGATGGAACGCATGCAGCGACGCTGGTCCACACGTTGGGATATCTCATCGTGACGGCCGCGGTCGCAATGATTGTCTACCAAAAGGTGGGCCTCGCGATGTTGCGAAAGGCCTGGTTTAATCTCGATTTGGTTTGGGCTGTGGCGTTGATCGCGACCGGTTGCGTAGCGCTGATGCTGTACAACCGTTTCTCGTTTCTCGTTTCTCGTTGGGTACTGTCCCTAACGAGAAACGAGAAACGAGAAACGGTTGTACAATGCCTAGACGATGCACCGCTTTAACCAATTGCTTCTGCTTTGTCTCGCATTCTCGACTTTTGCGGCCGACCGCCGGCCTATCGCCGAGACCGATATTTACTCGTTTCAATGGATCGCGAACCCGCGCATCTCACCCGACGGATCGCGCATCGTCTACACGCACGTCACCGTCAACCAGAAGCATGAAGGTTACGAGACCGCGCTGTGGATCATCCCATCCAGCGGCGGTCCGGCGCGGCAACTGACTGCCGGACCTCACGATTCGTCGCCGCAATGGTCGCCCGATGGCCGGCTGCTCGCGTTTGTGCGTGCGTCGGAAAAAGATGGCAAACCGCAGCCCGGCCAGATCTTTCTGCTGGCTATGGACGGGGGCGAAGCGCGACCGCTCACCGATCTTCCGAAAGGCGCTGGAGGTCCCGTGTGGTCGCCCGACGGCCACAGCCTCGCATTTTTATCCTCGAACATACCCAAGGATTTCGACAAGAAAAAGGACGGTAAAGACGAAGAGAAGAGCGACGTGCGGGTCATCACGCGTGCGGTTTATCGCATGAACGGGCCGGGCTACCTGGAACCGGATCGTCCCGGCCACATCTGGACCGTGGAAGTCCCCAAGACGCCCGGCGAGCCACAAAAGGCCAAACAGGTGACCGATGGCGAATTCAGCGAGAACGATATTGTGTGGTCGCGCGATGGCTCGCAGATTTATTTCACGTCGCGCCGCGTTCGCGAACAGTATTACGAATCGCCGCATACCGATCTATATGTTGTGAAGGCCACCGGAGGCGATTTCACGCGCGTTACGGGACTCGAGGGCAACATCGGCAGCATGGTGCTGAGCCCGGACGGATCGCGCATGGCTTTTGCCGGCGCCATCGCCACTAGCAAAGACGGAACCCAGCGATCCTATAGCCAGCCAGATTTGTTTATCACGTCCCTCCAGCCCGGTTCCACCCCGAAGAATCTCACCGCCAACTATGATTACGACATTGCCGGCGGCATCGGCGGCGATCAGGCTCCGCCGCGCGGCAATGGTCCATCCACACCGTTCTGGAGCAAGGATGGGCGCTTCATTTTTGTAACGGCGGGCGAGGAAGGCCGCTCGAATCTGAATCGCATCGACGCCGAGACCGGTGAAGTGAAACCATTAACCCGCGGCGATCACGATGTGTTCGCCTATAGTGCAACACCCGACGGATCGAAGGCCGCGATTCTGATTTCGTCACCCACTCTTGTCGGCGATCTTTTTTCCCTGGATGTCGCATCGGTGGACGTGCGGCGACTCACTCACATCAATGAAGAATTGTTTTCAAAGATTAACCTCACGGAACCCGTGGCCATTTGGTACAAGAGCTTCGACGGCAAGCGCATTGAGGCTTTTGTGCAGCGCCCGCCAGACTTTCAAGAAGGCAAAAAGTATCCCATGATCATCAACATTCACGGTGGTCCGCACTCCGCGTATGGCTACACCTTCGATCATGAAATTCAATGGATGGCTGCTAAGGGCTACGTGGTGCTGTATCCGAATCCGCGCGGCAGCACGACGTACGGCCAGGACTTCGGAAACATTATCCAATTTGCGTACCCGGGTGACGACTTCAAGGATTTGATGGCTGGCGTGGACGACTTGATCGCGCGCGGCTGGGTTGACAGGGATCATTTGGGCGTGACCGGCGGCAGTGGAGGCGGGCTGCTGACGAATTGGGTAATCGGCCACACACAGCGCTTTAAAGCTGCGGTATCGCAGCGCGACATCGCCGATTGGAGGGACTTCTGGTACACCGCCGACTTCACGCTATTCACGCCAACTTGGTTCCGCGGCGCCCCGTGGGAGCAAGAAGCCGATTTCAAAGCCCGCTCGCCCATCACCTACATCCGCGACATCAACACGCCGCTGATGCTGATCGAGGGCGAGGCCGATTACCGCACGCCGCCCGGTTCAGGCGGCGAGCAGATGTTTCGTGCCCTGAAATACAAAAAGATCCCAACCGTAATGGTCCGCTTCCCTGGCGAATCCCACGAACTCTCGCGCTCGGGGATGCCAAAGCACCGCGTGGAGCGGTTGCAGCATATCGTGTCGTGGTTCGATATCTATCTTCAGGGGAAAGAGATTCATACGTACGACGTTCAGTAAGATTATCAGGCCGCGAATAAACGCGAATGCACGCAAATAAAACCAATTCTTATTCGCGTTAATTTGCGTTCATTCGCGGCCCAATCGTTTTACCAAATCTTGCACGGATGCTCATGCACCATCGGCTGGCCCACTTTGCACGAAAACGCCCGGCCGAACTCCGGCATGTTCGAGACTACACCGTTCACGCGGTATTCGAGCAACGAATGCGGGTTGGTGATCTGATTCAGCCGCTTGCTCTCCGGGCGCTCGTCGCCGCAGGCCCATTGGGCCATCCCGATGAAGAAGCGCTGGTCGGGCGTGAAGCCCTCCATCGGCTGCAGATTCCGGCCTTCGGTTGCATGCTTCCACGCCAGGTATGCCAGGAAGGTTCCACCTAGATCGGCCACGTCTTCCCCCAGCGTCAGTTTGCCGTTGCCTTTCACGTCGTCGACAACGATGTATTCGGAGTACTGATCGGACACGCACTTCGCGCGCTTCTCAAATTCCGCAGCGTCCTCTTTGGTCCACCAATTCTTCAGATTGCCTTGCGCGTCGAACTGCCGGCCTTCGTCATCGAATCCGTGCGTCAATTCGTGACCGATGGTAGCGCCGGTGTCTCCATAGTTCGGCGCATCGTCCATCTTCGGATCGAACAACGGAGGTTGCAACACGCCCGCCGGGAAGTTGATATCGTTCATCTGCCCGTCGTAATAGGCGTTCACGGTGGGCGGCGTCATTCCCCATTCAGAGCGGTCCACCGGCTTGCCGATCTTGTTCAACTGGCGGCGCGATTCGAAAACCGTGGCGCGTTCCACGTTACCGGCATAATCGTCTCGCGATATCTTTATCGAACTGTAGTCGCGCCATTTGTCCGGATATCCAATTTTGTTCACCACTGCGTGCAGCTTCTCGAGCGCCTTTTGTTTAGTCTGCTCGCCCATCCAAGGGAGCTGCCGGATTTCGTTTCCCATTGCTGCTTCAATTTCCGTCGTCATCGCCTGGGTCCGCTGCTTGGTATCCGCGGCGAAAGTCTTCTGGACGAATACCTGTCCCAGAGCCTCACCCAGATCGCGATCCACACGTCCAACGCAACGCTTCCAGCGCGGGGGCATCTCCTTCAGGCCGCGCAGATATTTGCTGTTGAAATCAAAATTGGCCTGCACGAACGGCGAAGAAAGGTAGGGAGCTTTATCATCCAGCAGGCGCCAGCGCAGATAAGTCTTCCAATCCGCCAAGCTATGCGACTTCAGCTCAGTTTGAATCTCTTTGTAAAACGCGGGTTCGGTGACGTTGACCACGGATGTGTCGGGAACTTGGGCGGTTGTAAAATACGTGTCCCAACGGAACGATGGCGTCAGCGCTTGTAGTTCCGCGGGCGCCATCTTGTGGAACAACTTGTAGGGATCGCGCTTCTCCACTTGCGTTAGAGACGCTTTGGCCAGCGCGGTCTCGATGGCTATCACGGTTCGCGCGTCAGCCTTCGCCTTCTGCGGCGGCTCACCAATCAGCTCCAGCATTTTCGCGACGTGCGCCAGATATTTGGCTCGCGTCTCTACGGACTTCGCGTCGGTTTTCACGTAATAGTCACGATCCGGCAGGCCCAGCCCGCCGGCGCCTGCGAACGCGATGACGCGCGTCGAATCCGCAAAATCCTGATTGGAGCCAAAGCCGAACAGTACGTTTTCGCCAGAGAGATGCTGGCGCGCCAAAAGCGCAGGAAGATCGGCCAGCGATTTGAGCGTAGCGATCTCATCCAGCTCCGCCTTCAATGGCGCGGCTCCAGCTTTTTCCACCGCAGCCTCATCCATGCACGCGTGGAAATAATCGCCGATTTCGGTTTCCACCGCGCTGCGATTCGGCGCGGGCTTCGAAGCCTCCTCCAAAATGCCCCATAGAAAACGCCGGTTGTCTTCGGCGAGCTTGCCATAAACATCCCAGCTCGATTGATCGGGTGGGATCGGATTCTTTTTGATCCACTCACCGCAGGTGTAATGATAGAAATCCGTGCACGGGTCGACGGAGCGATCCATCGAAGTTGTGTCCAGGCTAGCGCTATAAGGCAGGGCCGTCATCGGCGCGTCGGGTTTTGAAGATTGCCCGAACAGAAAGCCGGAAGTCAGTAGCAGAAGCGTGTATCTCACATTGCTATGGTAGACCTTCTTGAAGTTAATATATTAGACGTTGCCCGCTGAGATCATCCCGGTCGGCTTGGTTGGATTCGGCATCGCTGGACGCACGTTCCACGCGCCCGTGATCCGGGCTGTTCCTGGCCTCCAGTTAAGCTGCATCGTGCAACGCAAGGGCGATTCCGCGCACGAAAAGTATCCGGACGTACGCGTGGTCCGGAACATCGATGAACTGCTTGTCGACAAAAGCATTCAATTGGTGGTTATCGCGACACCCAATGCCTCGCACTTCGACTTCGCACGTCAATGTCTCGTGGCCGGCCGCGACGTGGTGGTCGACAAGCCGTTCACCAATACTTCTCGCGAAGCCGAAGCACTCGCCCAACTTGCTCGCTCGGAAGGTCGCGTGCTCTCCGTTTTTCAGAACCGGCGATGGGATGGCGATTTTCTAACCGTGCGGAAACTGATTGACTCAGGAACGCTCGGGCGCTTGGCGCTGTTTGAATCGCATTACGATCGCTATCGCCTGGCGCGCCGTCCGAACCAATGGCGCGAAACCACGGGCCCGGGCAGCGGCGTGCTGTTCGATATCGGACCGCACTTGGTGGATCAAGCGCTGGTGCTTTTCGGCATGCCGCAAGCAATCGCCGCCGACGTGCGCATCGAGCGAGAAGATGCGGTGGTCGACGATGCGTTCGATATTATGCTGCGCTACCCGAAGCTGTCGGTACTGCTGCGAGCCACGATGCTCGCCTGCACGCCGGGACCGAGATTCGTCCTGAATGGAACGCTTGGAACCTACATCAAATACGGAATGGACCCGCAGGAAGATGCGCTCAAAGCCGGCGGTCAACCAGGAACGCCTGGATGGGGTGAGGAAGATGAGTCGCGTAGGGGAACTCTGACGCTCGCCGGGGAAAACGGAACTGTTCGCCGGCCAGTGCGCACGGAGCCGGGCGATTATCGCGAGTTCTACGCCAACGTACGCGATGCCATTCTGCTGAAAGCTCCGCTAGCCGTCACCGCTCAGCACGGCGCCCAAGTGATTCGCCTGCTCGAGCTGGCGCGCGAGAGTTCGAAAAAGTGGCTGCCGGTTGGCTAGTGTTCGGAAAGAAGCACCTTGATATTGGCTTCCACGTTGTCTTTGTCCACAAGATTCTCCTTGTAGAGCGCCGCTACTCTGCCCTGCCGGTCGATCAGAAATGTGTCGGGCAGATTTCCAATTCCGTAGCGCCTCGACATCGGATCGTCGCCCAATAACATTGTGTAAGGGATCTTGTGCTCTTCGAGAAACGGCTTCAGAACCTTCCAACCATCCTCGTCCAGCGAAACGCCGACCACGGCGAAGCCTTTCGCGTCGTACGCCGACTGGAATGCCTCAAACCACGGAATTTCCTTTTTGCATCCGGTACACCAGGTGGCCCAGAAATCAAGCAGCACCACCTTGCCACGGAAATCCGCGAGCTTTACAATCTTGCCGTTAACATCTTGGAGAGCAAAGTCAGCGGCTGGCTTCCGCTCTTTTTCGGGTTGCAGAGCAGCGCGGAGTCCGGGTTGATCAGCGGCGGCGACGACGCCAGCCAATGTCAGAAGCAGAAATAATATCCGATTCATCTTTCTTCTCCTTTGCTCTCGTGCCAGCGGCGCCAGCTTGAGGTTGCCAGCATGTACGCCACGGGCCAGCTAACCGTCGCGAGTGGCAGCAGCCTTCTTGGCCACGGAATCGCATGCCACGCTCCCTCGCTCCAAGTCACACGCACTGTCTCGTACCACCCAGTGGTCCAGGTTACGAGCGAAGTTAGGACTACGATGATCGCGGCCAAAAGGACCACCTGCTGGAATCGAAGAGCGCGCAGCTGGGCGCCTCGATTCATTCCCCAGATCGCAGCCAGTAAGAAAGGGAGTATCGGGATACTCGTACGCAACATGTGCAGAACAAGCGCCCAGAGCTGCGCGCCGGGGAGCGTCAAGCCTCGTGGCAGGAGCAAGCGCAATATATACGAGCTCTGAACCACGAGGCAAAACAGTGTTCCTGTTAACCACGTGGCGCGACCCGACAAAGATCCCAAAACGAACCCACTTACCCATAACCATGAAAACAGCCCCAGGAATAGGCAGACCAAATACACCACATCCTCGCCAACGCTCAGCCCGGTTCCGAAGTGGACTCCATGACGCCAATAGGTCCGCACTTGTAGGTCAATCGCTGCGTCAAACTGGAATGCGATCTCACTCAGCAACACACCCGCTACGCCAACCAACCCCGCGAGAGCCAGCCACGGATGCCAATCTTTCCGCAATGCTGCTTGGCGCCGGACCACTAATCCCATCACATCGCGGAGCGCTTGTCCGCCGGTTGCGCCCGACTCCGCCAGATCCCCGCGCACGGCATCCCGCTCGTCAGGCTCCAGCATGCGGGAGAGAATCTCCACAAACCACCAGCAAAAGTGGGTCATGACGCCTCCCAGGAGACACCCCGGCTCACTCGCGTCACCGCGTTGTAAAAGGCCGTCGATGCTTGCACGCCCTTCGTGGTCACGCGCACCATTCGTTTGGCCCGGCCTCCACGCTGAGGCGTGGCTTCGCCCATCCATGTTTTGAGGAGGCCTTTCTTCTCCAGGCGATCCAGCGTGGTGTAAAGCGCGCCTATGGAACAGCGGCGTCCAGTGGCTTCCTCAATCTCCTCCCGAATGGCGGCCCCGTAAGCGTCATCACCCAATCGCGCGGCTGCGGTGAGCAGCAGGTATTCGAACTCGCCCAGCATGATTACTATCACATTGTGATTCTAATCGCGAGCGATGTCAAGAGGGAAACTTGTATGCCGTTCAGGTGCATTTATACCGCATTGCGGTATACTTTTGGTTAGTGGATGCACATGAAATCACGGTCTTGCAGGTACCGAAATTCAAGGCTGAGGCCACAGTGCTGATCGGTGAGAGCGGTATCGAGGCGCTTGCCGTTTATCTGATCGCTCACCCGGACGCTGGCCAAGTAGTACCAGGTGCCGGCGGACTGCGGAAGCTACGATGGGGGCTAAAGGCAAGGGGAAGCGTGGAGGGCACGGATCATCTACGTGTACGTTGCGACTGCCTCCCGCGTGTACCTGCTGAGTTGTTACGCGAAGAATGTCAAGACGGATCTGACCACGGATGAAAAGAAAGAACTGCGGCGAATCGCAGCTCATCTGAGAGGGGTGCAATAGGATGCCCAAGAAAACGGTTGCCAAAAGAAGGACCTTCGGGGCGGATCTGATCGAAGGCATGAAACTGGTCTTGGCGCACGACCGCGGCCAGGTCGAACTGGAGCAGGTTTGGCCGAAGCCAGTCGATGTAAGAGCCATACGCAAACAGGTGAAAATGTCACAGACTGAATTCTCCCAAGCCTATGGCATTAGCAAACGTGCATTGCAGGAGTGGGAACAAGGCGGGCGTCAGCCGGACTCCGCCGCGCGCGCATACCTGACCGTCATCGCAAAAGAACCCACCGTAGTGCGGCGGGCACTCGCACGCAGATGACCGGAATGTAATGATCGCCTCCTACGCGAATGTGAGACAATGCCGCTGAATGACTGACACCTCCAGAAGAGACTTTTTCAAAGATGCCGCGCTGGCCGGATTCTTATGCGCGGGCGCATGGAACCTTCGGGCCAATCCGCTGGGCCTGCCGATTGGATGCCAGACTTACCCGGTTCGAAAAATGATCGGGCAGGATTTTCCCGGTACCCTCAAAGTGCTGGCTCAGGCCGGATTCGAGAGAATCGAGCTGTGCTCGCC
>PMUN01000470.1 GCA_003166875.1 Bryobacterales bacterium
GCCGCGCGCGGGTGGAATATTGACCTGGCATCCAGCTACATCGTGGGAGATCGCTGGCGCGACGTGGAAGCTGGGCACCGCGCAGGCTGCCAGGCGGTCTTTGTCGATCACGGTTATCGCGAGCGCCAGCCGGACGGTCCGTACCTCAGAGTGCGTTCTCTGCGCGAGGCGGCCCACTGGATTCTCGAAACGGCCAACCGGGAGTGGCGCCGTCATGCCTGATCGGGATTCCCTGCGGAGCTTGGCGGCCAGCGTGTCCCAGCCCGTGGCGGCTACTCTCAAGGTGAAGATATTCGCAGACGGCGCGGACTTGGCATCGATTCTCGAACTGGCCAAGAACCCTCTGATAGCGGGCTTCACCACCAACCCGACCCTGATGCGTAAAGCAGGAGTGCGGGATTACGAATCCTTTGGACGTGAGCTGACGCGTGCCATTCCGGATCGTCCTTTCTCTTTCGAAGTACTCTCGGATGATTTCGACGAAATGGAACAGCAAGCCCTGCGGATTGCCACCTGGGGCGACAACGTGTACGTGAAGATCCCGATCACCAACACACACCGGCAAAGCTCCGCGCCGCTGATCGATCGGCTGTCGCGGCAACGCGTGAAAGTGAACGTGACGGCTATAATGACGCTCGATCAGGTGGACGCAGTCATCCCTAGCTTGCGTCATGGCACACCGGCCTGTATTTCCATCTTCGCCGGACGGGTTGCCGATGCCGGGATCGACCCGCTTCCGATACTTTGTGGGGCGCTGGTGCGTATGCGCAACCATCCTCAAATCGAATTGATCTGGGCCAGCCCGCGCGAGCTCTTTAACATTGTCCAGGCGGACAATATCGGCTGCCACATAATCACGGTCACGCACGATCTACTAAAAAAACTCACCCTCCTGGGCCGCGACCTGGACGACTTCTCGCTCGACACCGTCCGGATGTTCTACGACGACGCCCGCGCCGCCGAGTTCTTCCTGCCTTGCGTCGCTGAAGCTCCGCTGCGGTGGGGCTAGGGACTGGGGGCTAGTTGCTGGTTGCTGGTAACTGGCACTGCCTGCCGCCTGCCGCCTGCCGCCTGCCGCCTGCTGCATCCCCCGACCCTCCTCATGCGTACACTGGTACATGCTCCAAGACGTTCGCTTTGCGTTTCGATCCTATTTGAAAACTCCGGGCTTTGTGGTGGTAGCCGTGCTCGCGCTAGCGCTGGGAATTGGGGCCAACACCGCCATGTTCAGCGCCATGGACGCGGTATTGTTGCGGCAGCTTCCCTATCGCGATCCGAGCCGGCTGGTGATGATTTGGGAATCGAACCCGCTGGTGGGCGGATTTCTCGCCCAGCGATTGCCCGCCTGCCTCAAGGACGCGCTCGAATGGAAGCGGCAGAGCCGGTTGCTGGCTGATCTCGGCTACTTCAAGCAGACGCAGGTTAACATTACCGGCCAGGACAAGCCCGAACAGGTGGACAGCGTCACGGCATCCACCAATTTTCTGGATGTGTTTGGTGTCGAGACCACGCTAGGCCGTGGATTCGCTGCGTCCGACTCTCCCGGCAAGCGTGGATCGGTGGCCGTTATCAGCTATGCCTTGTTCGACCGGAAATTCGCGAAAGATCGAAGCGTGATCGGCAAAACCATCCACGTGGACGAAGCGCCCTACACCATCATCGGCGTTTTGCCTCCTGAGTTTCATCTTCCCGCGATGTGGGAGGGCTTCGATCAAATTAAGCCGGACGTCTGGCTCACCATGAGCGCGGCGGGAATGAGTGAAGAGGAGCTCGGGGAGCGGCGGAATTTCGTTTTTGGCCGCCTCAAGGACAACGTGACGCTGGAACAGTTCCGCGCGGAAATGACTTCCGTTTTTCAGCGCTTGGTCCAGCTCTATCCGAAGCTCAACACCGGTTTCGGAGTCAACGTATTTCCTTTGTTCGTCGAAGACGTAGGCGCGGTGATGCGGCGCACCATCGTGGTGCTGCAATTTGCGGTTGCGTTCGTGCTGCTCATCGCGTGCGCCAATGTGGCAAATCTTCTGCTGGCGCGAGCCGCGGGACGTGAAAAGGAGATCGCGATTCGCATCGCTTTGGGTGCGGGACGCTGGCGTCTGGCCAGGCAGATGCTGGCCGAGAGCCTGCTTCTGAGCCTATTCGCCGGCGCGGCAGGTGTCGGGCTGGCATTCGCGGGGATTCAGGCCATTCGGAAATTCGCGCCGGAAGACAATTATCACTTGCATCAACTGACGCTGGACGCGAAAGTGCTCGCGTTTACGCTCGGAGCGGCTCTGCTCACCGGAATAATTTTTGGTTTAGCTCCGGCCATTCAGACCGCGCGGCAAAACGTGAATGAGTCGCTCGGCAAGGGTGGCCGCGGCGGTGGGAGTGGCGTTTCCGGACGCCTGCGCAATGTCTTGGTGGTTTCTGAAGTCGCCCTGGCGCTGGTCCTGCTGGCCGGTGCCGGCCTGATGATCCGCAGCATGACTTCCCTGCTCTCCATCTCGCCTGGATTCCGGACCGATCATCTGCTGACCATGCACGTGAATTTGACAGCGCCGAAATACCAGGATCAGAAGCGAGTGAAGGCGTTCGGCGATGAACTGTTGGACCGCGTAGCGCGGGTCCCCGGTGTCAGGTCCGTAGCTATGGGATCGGGATTCCCCATGCTGGACCGCGTTTCCGCCACGCCTTTCCGGGTGGAAGGAGAACCAGCGCCGCCCGATGGGACAGGATCGCTGACCGACAAAACACCCGTAGGCGACGGATATTTCGAAACGCTCGGAATGCCCATTCTTCGAGGGCGCTCCTTCACGCGTCAGGATGCGGAGCAATCGAAACCATCCGTGATAGTAGTGAACGAAGCGCTGGCCAAACGCATCTCGCCGCGCGGCGAAGCTGTGGGCAAGTTCTTGTTGTTGGGCGGCGGACCGAATCCCGCTCGGGTTGCTGTGGTAGGTATCAAGGCTGACACGCATCAGATGGGCCTCGATACGGAGGTGCGGCCGGAATTGTTTCTGCCGACGCGAACTCTCAATTCGATCGCGCTTGTAGTGCGGACCGCGGACGACCCACTGCGGCTCTCGAATGCGGTTCAAAACCAGGTCTGGGCCATCGATGCGAATCAGCCGGTGGCGGATATATACAGCATGGACCAAAGGATGAACGATGGGCTGTCACAGCGCCGGTTCAATATGCTGCTGTTCGGAATCTTCGCCGGCCTCGCACTGTTGCTGGCGAGCGTCGGCATCTACGGTGTTCTGGCATATACCGTCACGCAGAGAATGCGCGAGATCGGAATTCGCATCGCCCTGGGTGCATCCGCACGGAACGTCGCGGGATTGGTGTTGCGGCAGGGGCTGTTGCTGGCCGTGGCTGGTGTCGTGATCGGCGGCGGTGCTGCATTCGCGCTGACCCGTTGGATGGAGAGCCTGATCTTCGGCGTGAGCCCCACCGATCCGGTCACGTTCTCGGCAGTGTCCACGCTCCTGGTAGCCATCGCGCTAGCGGCCAGCTACGTTCCCGCTCGAAGAGCCGTTAGGTTGGATCCTATGCGATCGCTGCGCATCGAATAGCGAATGTACTACTAGACCCGAAGATCATTGCAGTCTGCGACGATTTGTGGGGCGGACCCCCTGGTCCGCGGCCGACGCCCCCGTCGGCCCGGTTTTGGTTGCGGCTATGCTGCTCTGTGGGGCAGGCCCTTTCGCCTGCCAACTCTTAAGTCGCTTCATAGTACCGGCTCTCGGGATCCATGGGGTTTAGCGAGGGCGAAGTAATGCTCGCCTTGCGCTGCAGGATGGCGTAAATGGACGGAAGAATCGTCAATGTGGCGAATGTCGAAAC
>PMUN01000393.1 GCA_003166875.1 Bryobacterales bacterium
TGCCAATTCCGCCACCTCCGCGTGGCCCACACTCGTTATTTCTTCGTCGGTGCCGGGGGCTGCTTGGCCGGCGGTTGCTGGCCGGCGGGCGGCTTGGTCCCAGGCTGGCTGGGTAAGTTGAGCGGTATCGTCCTCGGCGTGCCACCTTCCGGCGTTATCGTGACAGACGGTGTCCCAGTTGGCGCCCCCGGTTTCGTTTTGGCCGCCGGCGCTTTCTGCCGTTCCAGAACGCTGCCCGAAGCAGTGGCGTTTCGCGTCGCCAGGATCGCAAGCGTGAGCGAGGTCACCATGAATACCGCCGCGGCGATGGTGGTGGCCTTCGAGAGAACCGTCGCCGAACCGCGCGGGCCGAAAGCTGTCTGCGACCCCATTCCGCCGAACGCACCCGCCAAATCCGCTGCCTTGCCGCTTTGCAGCAGCACCACCACCACCAAAAAGAAACAAACGATTACGTGAATAATTGTCAGTACGATAGTCATCCGAACTCCCGGGAAACCGCCGGTCTTCCTCAATGTTGGGGATGTGAACGGGCGTTAGCTCCCTTCTAGTATAAAACAAAGCCGGAAGCGTTTGCGTTTCCCGGCCAGCCCTGAAAAACTGGTGCAAGAGGTTTGATGTTCCGCTCCGGCCCTTCCATCCTGGCGCTAACAATTGCCCTGGCAGGAGCAGCCGATTCCCCGCCCGCGGACCCGCTGGAGATTATCCACGCCGGCGCCTATTCGACAAATGTCTCTCCCAGCACCAGCGCGAGGATCCTTAACTGGAATATCGACCGCGGCCAGCACTTCAAAGGCATCGTGGCCGCTATGCGGGAAACTCATCCGGACGTTTGTATCTTCCAAGAAGTGGACTTGGACGCCCGCCGCACGCACGGTGAAGATGTGGCGCAGGAGCTCGCTAAGACTTTCGGCATGAATTACACTTTCGCGCCAGAGTTCCGGGAACTGGGCCAACGCACGGCCCAGGGCCCCGCTTATCATGGCCAGGCGATCCTCACCCGCCTGCCGATCCGCGCTTCGCGCATTTTGCGGTTCACCCATCAATCGGGCTTCTGGAAGCCGCGCCCATTGCTGGTCTCTTCCCTCCCTATTATGCAGAGGCGTGTGGGCGGGCGAATTGCTCTTGTAAACGAATTGGATCGCAACGGCAATTTGCTGGTAGTCTACAGCTTGCATTTGGAAAGCCGCACCAGGGAGCACGGGCGGCTGCTCCAGCTTGACGAAGTGCTGGCGGACGCACAAAAGTATCCGGCCGGCACTCGCCCTTGATCACGCGTATGCGCGAGGCCGGATATAGCTGTTGCTTTGGAGAGCGGCGTATTCGCACACACATTAGGATTTTCGTACGCGGCCCAATCACGTGCGAGGGCGCCGAAGTCCACAGCGACTTTCATGCATCCGACCATTTCCCCATCTCGGCGGAGCTGCACTTCTAGTGGGCTGTCGGCGAAATACCTTTAGCATCGAAATCCCCTGCGTTCGCAGGAGTGCGAACGCGGCAAACACGAGTGTTCGCGCCACGCGGGTAGCGCACGCACTTTTGCGTGCCGCGTCGCCACTCATGGCGATGCACGGCAGTAGTAAAGATTCAGCAACGACAGCCCACTAGGTTCTCGCGATCGAATAAGAATTGTTCACACGGATGTAATCACCTGTTAACTAAGCGCTGCTAGACTCGCCTAACGAGTCCCAGTCGCACTCTCCTTAACGAGGTGAATCTATGAATATTCGGAACATTGCTACAACTTTCTGCGCCTTGATTCTGATGGCGGGGGCTGCACTTGCTCAGGTGAACACCGCCAGCCTGACCGGTTTGATTAAGGATTCAAGCGATGCGCTGGTCGCCGGCGCGAAAGTGTCCGCGCAAAATGTATCTACCGGCGCTGAGCGCTCCACCGAAACCAACGGCCAGGGCTACTATTTTCTGGCGGATTTGCCGGTGGGTGAATGGGAGATCTCGATCGAAAAAACCGGGTTCCAGAAAGCCGTCAGCCGGATCACTCTCGACGCAACAGAAAAAGGCCGTCAGGATTTCGCGCTCGCGGTGGGTACCGTTGCCACAGTTGCTACAGTGCAGGCCGCTGCGCCGCTACTTTCCACCGAAGATTCATCCATCGGCACCGTGGTGGACAACAAGTACGTGACGGAGTATCCATTGTTGCTGCGAAGCTGGGACGATCTGGTGAATCTGGTTGCCGGCGTACAAGGGCAGCGCTATACGGACCAGGGCGGCAGCACCAGTGCCGGCCGTACCGGCGGATTCAACGTGCATGGCATCCGCCAGCTCGAAAACAACTTCCTTCTGGACGGCATGGATAACAACTCGATCTCGGAAAACGTGCAGGAGTTGACCACGCAGGTAGCTCGTCCTTCGGTGGACGCGCTGCAAGAGTTCAAGATCATCACCAATCCCTATTCGGCCGAATACAGCCGCGGCGGCGCGGTGATCAGCGTGATCAGCAAGGGCGGCACGAACGAATACCACGGCACGCTTTATGAATATCTTCGCAATCGTGACACGGACGCGAACGATTTCTTTTCCAACCGGCAGGGCCTCGCAAAGCCTGAGAACATTCGCAATCAGTTTGGCGGGAACCTGGGCGGGCCCATCAAAAAGAACAAGCTCTTCGCGTTTTTCGACGAGGAATCCACGCGCATCATTACCGGACAACTGCGCAGCGGCACCGTGCCTGTGGATACAGAACGCGTCGGCAATTTCAGCGTAGCGGCGGGAGCCGCGGTCCACACCACGTATCCAACGATCTATCAGGACGGCGCGCCAGTTCCGAATAACATTATTCCATCGAGCAGTGTTTCGCCGGTGGCCTCCTCCATCATGGCTCTCTTTCCGCAACCGACCGTGGCTGGCGCCGAACTCAACAACTACTTTCGGAATGCCGACCTGACGGACAACACCGACCGTTATTCGACGCGAGTGGACTGGCAGGCTTCGGATAACGATACCGTGTTCACGCGCTACACCTGGAGCAATCGCGATCGCAACAGTCCCGGACTTTTCCCTGGCATCGCCGACGGCACGCAGTCCTCTTCGCAGGGAAAATATCATTTGACCGCAGATCTCGCGGTAATCGGCTGGACGCGGCCCATCAGCGCTTCTCTTGTGAACGAATTGCGCATTGGCTACGAGCACGACAATTCCTATGCGCAGCAGGAGCCGTTCGGACAATCCG
This sequence comes from Bryobacterales bacterium, assembly GCA_003166875.1. GTDB lineage: Bacteria > Acidobacteriota > Terriglobia > Bryobacterales > Bryobacteraceae > Palsa-89. The sequence goes on from PMUN01000393.1 coordinate 3,191, forward strand.
GGGGCAACCTGGTGCCGGGAGTTCCTGACAATCCAGCGTTCGCGGGCGGCGTCACGATGATCACGTTCGCCAACCTCAATACGTTTATTGGATCCCCGAACTTCCTGCCGAAATTCCAAAAGACCCAGCAGTGGCAGTTCGGCGATACCGTGTCATGGAGCCGCGGCAGGCATCATTTCAAGTTCGGCACCGATGTTCACGCTCCACAAAGCGACAATTTTCAGGACGTACCCGGCCTGCGCGGTGCTCTTACTTTCGACAAAATCTTCTCCTGCGAGCGCAACGCCAGCAATCAATGCGTCGCCGGCACTGGATATCCGTACGCCGATTTTCTATTGGGCGATCCGCAGACCGCGATGCTCTCGAACCAGTTCGAGGTGAATCAAAAATGGTACTGGTTCGATTTTTTCGCGCAGGACGATTTCAAGGTGACCGATCGCCTGACACTGAATCTCGGTGTTCGCTACGACTTCTCTTCGCCGGTTTGGGAAGGCAACAACCATCTGTCGAATTTTGATCCGGCTGGAAGCGGGTCCATCATCATGGCTTCCGGCGGATCGCTCGAAGCTAGCACGCTGGTTCAACCGCAAAAATTAGACTTTTCGCCCCGCATAGGGTTCGCGTTTGAACTGACGCCGAAAACCGTGCTGCGCGGCGGATACGGAATGTTCTACGTGCCGTTCGATCGCGCGGGCAGCGAAAATCAGCTGGCGTTGAATCCGCCTGGATTCATCAACAACAATATTTCGCTCGCGTCCACGGCGCTGGCCCCGGTCTTTCCTCTCGATTCAGGATTTCCCGCCACGTTCCTGAATCCAGCCGACATCAACTATAAGTTTCTGCACATCCGTACCACGAATCCGCAAGATCCGCGCCCCTATGTCCAGCAGTGGAGCATCGGATTCCAGCGCGAGCTGACCCACAATTTTTTCCTCGAAGCCGATTATGTGGGCAGTAAGGGCACGCATCTGTTGACGCTGAGCGATCTCAATCAGTTTGTGAATAACGGCCAACAGGTGCTGCTCAACGCCAATCATCAACCCATACTGCCGTATCCCAACTTTGGGCTCCTCGAGTACTCGCAGAACGACGGCAACTCCAGCTATAACGGACTGGATGTAACGCTGGAGCGCCGCTTCACCGCGGGCCTGAGCATGCGCCTGGCGTACACCTGGTCGAAATCGATCGACGATACCGCCGAGGAGCTGTCGGTGTTAGGCTCGAACGCGTTCTCGCAGATCACCAACAACCAGCAAGCGTGGCGCGGCCCCAGCGATTTCGACGTCCCTCAGCGCGTCGTTATTAGCTGGGTCTATGAGCTGCCCTTTGGTAAAGGCAAGCCGTGGGCTTCGAGCGGCGTGGTTTCGAAAATCGTCGGCGGATTCCAAGCTGCCGGCGCATATACATACTCGGCCGGCCGGCCCTTCACTGCGTTCGCCAGTTCCAACAACAGCTCCATCGATATCGGAGAAGAGCAAGCGCTTCCCAATGTGATCGGTACGCCCGTGATGGACGACAATGTCAATTGCTGGTTCTATACGACGGCCAACTCGAAATGCAAGGGGTTCGCCGGCACAAACGCGTTCAGCATTCCCTCGCCCGGCGTCTTCGGCAACTCGGGCCGCAACAGCCTTCGAGGGCCGGCATTGCAGTATCTGGATCTTTCGGTCTCGCGCAACTTTCTGTTCACAGAGCGGATGAAGCTGCAATTTCGCGCTGAAGCGTTTAACCTGACGAACACGGTGGCGTTCGGATTGCCGAACTCGAACGTTAGCGGCGGTTCGCCGGGCGTCATCACATCGCTCGCGGCGGATCCGCGGATCATGCAGTTTGCGCTGCGGTTTAGTTTTTAGGGTTGGATTCAAAGGTCTCGACACGAGTGTCGAGACGGCACGCAAGAGTGCGTGCGCCACGGGCTTAGCGTTAACAGATCTCCGCTTGCTCGTTGTAGTCTTGCGGTCTCAGGCGCTGCCGCGCTCGATTGGCGCGCCCACCAGGTTGCCCCACTCGGTCCAGGAGCCGTCGTAGTTCGCTACGTTCGGGATGCCCAGCAGGTACTTCAACACAAACCAGGTGTGGCTGGATCGTTCGCCGATGCGGCAATAGGTGATCACTGGTGTGGTTTCGGTGACGCCTTCGGCGCCGTAAATCTTCTGCAATTCCTCGATCGGTTTGAAAGTGCCATCGTCGTTGCACGACCTGCTCCAGCAAACACCATGCGCGCCGGGGATGTGGCCGCCGCGCTGGCAGGTTTCCAGCAGGCCCGGAGGCGCCAGAAGCTCGCCGGTGAATTCTTGTGGACTACGGACGTCGATCAGCACCGCGCTGGCTGTCTTTTCCACTTGCTGCACTTGCGCAAGGAAGGATCGGAGCGAATGATCCGGACCGCTCGCAATGTACGGCCCCTTGCTGGGCGTAGCGGTATGGGGCTGCGTATCCAAGTCCCGGCCTTCCGCCAACCACTTCTTGCGTCCGCCGTCCATAATGCGAACGTCCGCGTGGCCATAAATCTTCATCTGCCAGAATGCCCAGGCAGCGAACCAGTTGTTGTTGTCACCGTACAAAACGACAGTGGTGTCGTTATCGATGCCGGATCGAGTCATCAACCACTCGAACTGCGCTTTCTGCAATATGTCGCGAATCAGAGTATCGCACAGCTCGGTGTGCCAGGCCCAGGCGATCGCGCCAGGCACGTGGCCTTCGTCATACGTCTTGCTGTCGACGTCCACTTCAACGACCCGGACATTCGGCTCGCTCGAATGCTTCGAAACCCAATCCGTACTCACCAGAACTTCGGGATGTGCGTAAGTACCCACTAGGTAAGATCGAACTTTTCGTGATGCAGCAGCGGATCGGCGCGCACCAGCACGGGGCGGCGCAGAATCTCTTCCAACTCCTCGAGATATTTATTCTGATTCGACTTGAGCAGCTTCGCGACGTCCGGATGCACGCGCAGCATGGCGTCTTTTCCTTCCACGGTGGAGGCGATCTTGTGCGCCTCCTGCAGAATTTCTCCGACGATGGTCTGCACGCTCTTCACGTAACCGGCGCCCTCGCAGTGCGGGCACGGCATGCAGAGCGAGCGCTCCAGGCTTTGCTTCACACGCTTGCGCGTGATGGCCACCAATCCGAAATCGTTGAATTGCAGAATTTTGTAGGGAGCGCGGTCGGCGCGCATGGCGTCCTCCAGCGCCTGCATCACTTTTTGACGGTTCTTGCGCTCGTCCATATCGATGAAGTCCACCACGATGATGCCGCCCAGGTCGCGCAGCCGGACCTGGCGAACGATCTCCTTCACCGCTTCGGTATTGGTTTTCACGATAGTGTCTTCCAGACGATTGGACCGTCCGACGTACTTGCCGGTATTCACGTCGATAGCCACCAGCGCCTCGGTCTGGTTGATAACGATGTATCCTCCCGATTTCAGCCACACCTTGGGACGCAAAGCTTTTTCGAGCTCGGCTGTGATATTGAACGCGTCGAAGATCGGCGCGGGACGCGTATAAAGCTTGACGCGTGGTACGAGACTTGGATGGAAACGCTGGACGAAGCCCAGTATCCGTTCGTAGAGATCTTCGTTGTCTACCCAGACGTCCTTGAATTCCTCGGTGAACTGATCGCGCAACGTGCGCTGGACGATGTCGAGATCGTGATGCAACAACAGCGGCGCGGGCCGTTTTTCGGCCTTTTGCCGGATGTCCATCCACAGATTGGCGAGGAAGTTCATGTCGGAGGCGATCTCTTCTTCGCTCTTGCCTTCGCCAGCCGTTCGGACGATGAAGCCGCCGGGAACACCGGCGTGATGGATTTGCAGAATACGCTTCAGACGCTGGCGTTCTTCGTCGCTGGCGATCTTGCGGGAAACACCGGTGTGTTCCACGGTCGGCATATACACTACGTATCTTCCGGGCAATGCGATGTGCGAAGTGATGCGCGCGCCCTTCTGGCCGAGCGGCTCCTTGGCGATCTGGACGATGATCTCCTGGCCTTCCTTCAGCAGTTCGCTGATGGATGGCGTGGGGGCCCGTTCCGGCCGTTCCGGCCGTTCCGGCCTTCCCGCGCCGCGGGACGGCTCGGGCCTCGAAACGCGCGCCTCCGTCGGCGCCCCGGCTGGAGCAGCAGTTTCGCCGCGGCGTTCTTGCTCCACTCTCGGATCAGTGCCCGCACCGCCGCCACCGCGCATCTTGCGCCGCATGCGCCGCGGCATGCGATGTCCGTAGCGTCCGCCCTGTTCGCGGACTTGCGCGGTCAGTTCCTGCACCGGAGCCGGTGAAGCGGGCGAGATCGATGTTTCCTCGGAGGGAGCTTCGCCAGGCTCGGCCGACTGATCCACGGCAGCTTCAGTTTCTATCTCGCCGCTGGCAACAGGCGGTTCCTCGTCCGCCCGTTCCTCGAATGCGTCCTCCGGCTCGCCCGGTTCATCCTCCAGCGAAATTTCCGCCGTCGTTTCGAACTCAGCTTCCTGCTCTGGCGCGTCGACTTCAACGGGGGTTTCTGCAAGCGGCGCTTCTACGGCCTGAGCAGCGTCCGAAGTCGCTTGGGCTTCGATGTCAGCTTCTACTTCAGCTTCGATCTCGGCTTCATCGGGCGGACTTTGCAAACTGCGAACTTCCTCTTCCTCAGCGTCGTCGAGAGGCGCGATGTTCGCACGCGTGTACTTGGCCAGCGACTCGCCCGGAAGCACGGAAAACGATTCAGCCCCGCCGCTCGGCGCAGCCTGCTCCTCGCGGGATTCCGCTAGTGGCGGCGCTTCCACAGGCCTCGGCCCACGCGGCCCGTCATATCTGGATTCACTAGGCCTGGATTCGCCCCTGGATTCACTGGATGCGTATTTCGATTCCGGGAACCCACGGCCACGATTGCGGCGCCGGCGAGATCGTCCTCGGCGGTCACGGCTGTCATCTTCGGAGCGTTTCGGAGGCGCGAGGGGTGCGGTTTCAACTGGTTCGACGCTCGATGCAGCATCTGACTCGGTCCGCGCGGCAGGTTCTTCTTCAACACGGGGAACCTCGCGCAAGGTCGCCGGCGGCCGGCTCTCACGCTCCCGGCGCGGTTCATCTCGACGTGAATCATCGCGACGCGGCTCGGGCAGGCCGTCGAAATCCTCTTCAGCTTCTTCGAAAAAGTCCGACACATACAAGAACGTGTCGCGTTCCAGGCCCAGGTCGACAAAGGCGGATTGCATGCCCGGTAAGACCCGTGTTACGCGGCCCTTGTGAATGCTGCCCGCGAGCGAATATTCATTGGCTCGCTGGAAAAACACTTCCACTAGTTGGTCGTCTTCAAGAATGGCCACCTTTGTTTCGTGGCGATTCGATGAGATCACCAGTTCCTTGCTCATGAAAACTCCTTGCTGTTTCATGGGCGAGAACAGCCGATCAAGAGAACGGAGGGACTCTTGCCAAGCCTCGAACCGGGTGATCCAGGGGACCGTTGTCCCGGCCTGCTTGACCTCAAAATCTTTGGGCCTCTCGGAGCGGAGATGCTATTCTCAACACCCTTTGAGGCGCTCGACCAATACACCAGGGAATCCAAGGACTTGGGGACCCGCGGTGAGAAAGATCGAACTTACTTACCCTCAATCTTCTTGAAAGCCGGCCATGTCTCGACCCGCTTTAGTTTACAAACCGCCGGAGCCGCACGTTATTCACCAGCCCCAGCATCAAAAATGCCGCCAAAATATTCGAGCCGCCGTAACTCATCAACGGCAGCGGAATGCCGGTTACCGGCATCCGTCCAACCACCATGCCTACGTTCACCAATACGTGAAACAACAACACCGTTGCGATGCCCATGCAGATATACATGCCGGCCCGATCCGGAGCCGTTTGAGCGTTCTGCACAATCTGCATGAGCAACAGGAAATACAGACCTAACACTACAATTACGCCAACAAAACCGTGCTCCTCCGCGAAAGCTGAAAAAATAAAATCCTTGTGCGGCACCGGCAGGAAGCGGCCCTGCGTTTGGGTGCCCTTGGTAACGCCTCTGCCCCACAGGGCTCCCGAGCCCACCGCGATCTTCGACTGAATCACCTGGTAGCCCGATCCTTTAGGGTCCTGATTCGCATCCAGAAAACTCACCAGCCTGGCTTTTTGATAATCCTTCAACACAAAAAAATATCCGACCGGCATCACCAACGCGACGATCACCAGAATGGCGACCGCATATTGCCATCTCAGCCCGGCGACGAAAACGCCCGCAGCCAGAATCGGAAGATAAGTGAGAGCCGTACCGAGATCGGGCTGGAGCATCACCAGCGCCATCGGCAGGCCCACCAACCCTCCCAGCTTCAGGAGATCGGGCAATTCCAACTGCTCGGTCTTCAGCTCGGTCATGTACCGAGCCACCAACAACACTATTACCAGTTTAACGAATTCCGACACCTGTAAATGTAAACTGGTGGTGCCGATCCAACGCCTGGAATGGAAAGCGGTCATTCCGAAGGCGAAGGTCCCGATCAGGGTAGCCACCGAGAGGCTGTACAGAATGGGAATCTGCCCGAGCAGAGTGTGGTAATCGATCAGCGTGGCAAACCACATGGCGATGAACCCGGCGAGAATCCACACCACCTGCTTCCACCAGGCGCCCGCCCAAGCGGTATCGTGTGTTGCGCTGAAAATCTGCAGCACGCCGAGCGAGCAAATGGCCGAAGCCAGAATCACCATCGGCCAATCGAAATCGCGAAGTGAGCGGTAGCCTTGCATATTAAGGATTCGCAGGCTCCGAAGCAGCGGTAGGAGTGAGAAGCCGCGGGATGCCGGCGATCTGAGGCCGCGGCTCGCCCAGCCTGACCTTTTTGTCGAAGTAGGCTTTCAGGACGTCGCGCACGATGGGCGCTACCCAAGGACCTTCCTCGCCGTTTTCCCACAGCGCTGCCACCACGATCTCCGGATTGTCGCGCGGAGCGAAGCCGACGAACCAGGCGTTGGCTTTCATGTTTTCGCCGGCGGCCTTGGCGCTCTTCAGCACCTCACGCGAAGCGAGCTGGGCGGTACCGGTCTTGCCGCACACCTCGATCCCGGGGATCCGGGCCCTGCCGCCGGTGCCGCCTTCGTTTACCACGCCGTACATGCCGTCAATCACTTTTCGAATGTTATCCGGATTGAACTCCACGCGCCGCGCCGGAGGTATCGGAGTATCTTTGGTCATATGCGGCTGAAACCACATACCACCGATGGCGAGTCCGCCAATGTAATTGGCGAGCTGAATGGGCGTTACCGTGGTCGCGCCCTGTCCGATGGCCACAGAGATGGTCTCGCCGGCGTACCACTTCTCGCGGAAGTTCCGGATTTTCCATTTCGTGGAGGGGACGATTCCTTCAGCCTCGTGCGGCAGATCGATGCCGGTCTTGTGTCCCAGGCCAACCTTCTCGGCATACTCGGCGATGCGATCGATACCCAATCTGTTGCCGACGTTGTAGAAGAAGACATCGCAAGACTGCACGATGCCCTTATGCAGATCCACTGTGCCGTGCCCGCCCTTCAAATGGCACGCGTATTGATGGTCGTAAAACGTCGCGTAGCCGGGACAGTGCATGATGAAGTTATCGTTGATAACCCCGGTCTCGAGGCCAGCCAGCGCCATCATGGGCTTGAAGGTCGATCCTGGCGCCTGCTGGGCTTGAATGGCGCGATTCAACAGCGGATGGTCCTTGTTATCGATCAGATCTTTCCAATCTTTTGACCGGATGCGGCTGGCGAAGAGGTTGGGGTCGAACGCCGGACGGCTCACCATCGCTAACACTTCGCCGTTGCGTGGATCGATGGCCACCACCGCGCCGCGGCGATTCTCCATGGCAAGTTCGGCGACTGCTTGCAGATCAAGATCGATGGTGAGTTGAAGGTTCTTACCCGGAACCGCATCTTTGTCCTTGTCCTCATCCTCGGGCAAGCGGCGCTGGTTTCCGAAGCTATCCACTTCCACGCGCCGCTGCCCGTCCACGCCCATTAGCGTGTCATTGTATTGGCGTTCAATGCCGTCCTTGCCGATGACATCGCCCTGGTGGAAGCGAGCGAATTCAGGCGTATTGAGTTCCACTTCGCTCACTTCGCCCACATACCCGATTGCGTGAGCGGCCAATCCGTCGCGCGGATACAAACGCCGCTGCACGTGGATCACTTCGAGCTCGGGAAAAGTGTCCGGATCTTTGTGTGATTCGACGAAAGCCAGCTCGGCAGGCGTCAGCTCGTCCTTGATCATGATGGGCTCGTATTGCGGCGCGCCGCGGGTCTGAAACCGGTGCACGCGCGCCACCAGTGCGTCATAGTCCAAGTTGAGCCCTTCAGCGATCGGCTTCAGATGCTCCATCTTCAAATCTTCGCGAGAGAGAAACAGGCTGAACGAGGAATGGTTATCGACGATCACGCGCCCATCGCGATCCAGAATCTTGCCGCGCGGCGCGAGCACTGGAATGGACTTGATGCTATTTCGTTCGGCGCGCTCCTGGTACACTTCCGGGTACCGGATCTGGAGGTCCCAGAATCCAGTCACCAGGAACAGAAATATAGCCACCATCACGTACTGGAAGAAGGCGATTTTGCCGGAAGCGAACTTCGTATCGTCGCGCAGCAAACGGTTTGCCGATAGTTGCCGTTCTTCGTCGCGATCGGGATGTGTCACAAAACCCGTTTCTCGTTTCTCGTTTCTCGTTTCTCGTTCGCGTCACCCAGCAGTCCGGATTTTAACGAGAAACGAGAAACGATGAACGAGAAACGTCTTTTTATGCTGCTACCTTCAGTTTATCCAATATGTGGAACAGGGGCAGGGCTACCGCTGCATTTAGAAGGCCAAAAAGCAGGGTTTGCTGCGGGTCGAAGATCATCGCTTCCCCAAGCAGCGCGCGCGCCAGGACCCAGTAAAAGAACTGGTGGAAGAAATAGAAGAAAAAGCTCAGGATGAAAGTTACAATCGGGTTCTCCACATCGAATCGCTGGCTGACGGAGGCTGCGAAGTAGCCCACCAGAGTCTTTACGATGCCGAACATGCCGATGGGTTGATGGGACAAGGAATCCTGCACCAAACCTATCGACATGCCATAGAAAACAGAGGCTATCGGCCCCCGGCGGCCCAGGGCGAAATGAACCGTGATGAGCAGCGGCAATTCCAGATACGACAAAAAAGAGACGAACCTTGGCACATATACCTGGAACAGGATGGCGATCAGGGGGATGATGATCAGCCAGACCAGCCGGAGACGGTCGGACTGATTTTTGCGGGATGGACTGGTGAGCAACCGTTCTGTGTACTCGCTCATTGATTGCCGGACGGGGGACGGGTAGGCGCGACACCACTACCAGGAGGTTTCGGGGGTTTCTCGGTTTTGGGAGCCGGGGGCGGCGCGGCGTCCGGATCGGCATCGGTCGGATCGGTCACCAGAATCGGGGCGGTGGGGCGGGGTTTGGGCTTCGGTGGAGTGGCAGCGGCTTTGGCGGGTGTCTCGCCAGGAGCGGCTGGTGCCGTATATCCGGACTTGGGTTGCGCTTCCTGCCGGTCGCGGCTCGGTTGCGTTCCGCTCGGTGGGGGCGGGTTGGTGGCCGCGGGCGTGGAGGCTCGGATGCCCTGAATCTTGGTGAAATCGGGAGCCACAAAGCCTTCCCCGAAGGCCTTATGCTGCGTTTCTCCGGATTGTTTGTACTGCTCGCGCAGGCGGTCGGCGTCGGTGGTCAGCACCGAGGGTGGTTGTCCGGTGGGCTGCGGGACCTGCCCGGCGCTTTCCGTCGGAGCCGGCAGAATTTTGTAACCCGGCGTCGCACTCTCGCTATCCGGAATCTGAAGATGCTCGCCCTGCAGCATGATCAACACTTCTTCCACGCCGCCTTGCATTCCGCTAGGGATCAGATAGATTTCTTTGAAGGTCTTGCCGTTATGAACGCTGGTTACTTGCCCCACCGGGAAACCTCGCGGAAAGATGCGATCGTCGCCGGAAGTGTAGAACCATTCGCCCTCATCCACCTTCTCTTCATTTTGCGCGTAATCCACCAGGCACTTGGTTTGGCCCAGGCCTTTGAGCGTGCCACGCACGCGATTCTTTTGTGAAATCACGCCCGCGGCGAAGGTCGGATCCGTCACCAGCATCACCAGCGAAGCCATGGGATAAGCATCCACCACTTTGCCGACAATGCCATCCGGTGTTACAACTGCCATTCCACTCTCGATGCCGCTGGTGGAACCACGATCGACAAAGACCACCTTGGAGTTGGCGCCAGTGCCGTTTCCGATGACGCGAGCGGCAACGGTTTTCGAAGGCGAGTGCGCCTGGAACACGCTCAGAGCTTGAGCGCGGTCCGCGGTAGACAGCTCGGATTTCAGATAATGATTCTCGATTTTGAGCTGCCCGTTTTCATGCTGCAGTTTTTCGTTCTGGCTGCGCACGCCCAGTAGGACGAAATAATCCTCTACGAAGCCCCAGGTGTAGCGGCGCACCAGCTCGAGGCCTTGCTCCACGGGCGTCACCGCCGTGACTGCCCAGACGCGGATGAGAGGAACATCCTTGTTGCTCTTCACCTGGTAAGCAATCAGCAGCAACTGCGCCACAATCACGATCAGCAGGACCGTGAGGTTGCGGTAACGGCTGAGGAAAAAATCCATAACCCAAATCCGGGCGTTCACACGAGTGTGAACGCGGCACGCATGAGTGCGTGCGCCACGTTATTCGATGGCGACTCTACGCAATAGTTTGAAATCTGTCAGCATCTTGCCGGTTCCTAGCACTACGCTTGCTAGCGGGTCCTCCGCGATGGACACTGGCAACCCGGTCTCTTCGCGAATACGCCTATCTAGATTTTTCAACATTGCACCGCCTCCGGTCAAAACGATCCCGCGGTCGCTAATGTCGGCGCTAAGCTCGGGAGGCGTCCGCTCCAGCGCCACGCGGATGGCGTTCATGATTGTTGCTACGCATTCTCCCAACGCTTCGCGGATTTCGCTGTCGTCGATGGTGAGCGTCTTGGGCACGCCTTCAATCAAGTTGCGGCCCTTGATTTCCATGGTCAGCGGCTTGTCCAAAGGAAAGGCCGAGCCCACCTGAATCTTGATGGCTTCGGCGGTGCGTTCCCCGATCAGCAGATTGTACTTGCGTTTCAGGTATTGCATGATGGCGTTGTCCATCTCGTTTCCTGCCACGCGCACGGAGCGCGAGTAGACAATACCGGAGAGCGAAATTACAGCTACATCAGTGGTGCCGCCGCCGATGTCCACCACCATGTTGCCGGAAGGTTCCGTCACAGGAAGACCCGCGCCGATGGCCGCCACCATGGCCTGTTCCACCAAGTGCACTTCGCTGGCCTTGGCGCGATATGCGGAATCGATGACAGCCCTTTTTTCCACTTGCGTGATTTCGCTCGGAACGCCGATCACAATTCGAGGATGCACCAAAACTTTGCGGCCGTGCGCTTTCTGAATGAAATAATTCAGCATGCGCTCGGTGACCTTGAAATCCGCGATGACGCCGTCTTTCATGGGACGGATGGCCACGATATTGCCGGGTGTGCGGCCCAACATCTCCTTGGCTTCTTTGCCCACCGCTTCCACTTCTCCATTGTTCTTGTTGATGGCCACGATGGAGGGCTCATTCACCACGATGCCCTTGCCTTTCGCGAACACCAGGGTGTTGGCAGTACCGAGGTCGATCGCAAGATCGGAAGAGAACAGACTAAAGAGCGAGCGAATGTTCATTTTGAGGCATCGGGGGCTGTATTACACCCACATTCCGGTTATCAGAGGTGATGGAGGAGGCGCTCGGACAGTCCTATGAAAGAGTAGCATAGTCAAGCACCTGACAGCACCTGGCAGCAATTTTTGGAGCGTTTGGGCACGCTATCGAACCACGACCGGCGCGGGCACCGACTCACTTGAAGACGCGGTCCAAATTATTGATTCCACGCGACCGCCCGCCCCGGGCTGTCCCCTTGCTGACGCGCGGGGCTGCAATTCAGCGTCTTCATCACCTTTGGTGGGCCAGCAGGCCCATGGGGACTCCCTAACGGTCGCGGTTCAGCTAGGCC
>PMUN01000481.1 GCA_003166875.1 Bryobacterales bacterium
ATCCCCGTCACTCAACCCGATCGAAGGCGTCCGCCCCACGGCGAATTATGTGGCGAACTTCAGGGACGGGACATTATCGGTGTGTGACGCTACTTTCCCACCGGCACTCTGCGCCGCAATTCGTCGAAGAAATTTTCGAGGAAGACGACGTGGTTCTGCGCCTCTGGCGCTCCCTTGGTGTCGGAGGCGGGCAGCAGCACCACCATGCGCTTGCCATCGGGCGCGAGATCCGCGCTCTTGGTGATGAAGAAAGAGCCCCCGATGGTCTTCTCGGACCATAGCCGCGGTTTGCCGGCCAGGAATGAATCGGCCTTCACCGTATACGCTGCCGCCATGATGTGCCGGTCCGGAGTCTCGAAAAACAGGTCGCCCCGCGACCACATCGGATATTGGCCGCCGTTGTTGGAAACTTGCCACTTGCCGCCTTTGTCCGGAAACGCCCGCACATAAACCTGTTGGAACCCCGATTCGAAGGACCCATACGCTAGCCACCGGCCGTCTGGAGAAAAAGTCGGGCTTCCTTGGGAGAAACTCGGGCGTCCCTGGCTGGATAGCGCTTGCGCGAAACCCTCCGGCTTTCCCGCCCGCAGCCTCGCTCCGTCGCTCTCGATCGGCACGGTCCCCAATTGGTTGATGGGGCTTTTCGAATCCTGCTCGATGAACGCCAACCGCTTTCCATCCGGGGTGAAGGACCACGGAGTCTGCGCATATTTGCTCTGCGTCAATGGCTGCGGTTTGCCGGCTCCGTCGGAACGTGTCGCGAATATGACTGCTCCCGTCGCCCGGAACACGATATACCGCCCGTCCGGGGTCCATAAGGGATACGTGGACTTGCCGTCGAAGGTTAAGCGCGTCATGTTGTCGCGCTGCCAGTCGTAGACCCAGATGTCGGTGCCGGCTCCGTCACTAACCTCCAGGGCCAGCCGCTGGCCATCCGGCGAGAGCCTGGGATGCCCGTAGATACCCGGTTTCGCAAGCAGTGGCTGCGTCTTCCCCGCGCCGTCCAGCCAAGCAACCGTAAGCAATTCTACGCCGCCTCCGCCTCCGCGATACACCAAAGTCCCGTGCCCGGAAGGCGCTGAGGAGAAAGAAACCTGAGCGGTGCCGTAGTTCCCATTGAAGGCGACATCGTCCAGGATCGGCAAGGCCGTCCCATGAGTCTCCAACTTGTCCGGATCGAACGGGATCGCGAACAGGGTTCCTTTGTTGAAATAGACCAGGTAGCCGGCCCCGTTGGATGTGGCCAAATACCGCGGGGATGTGCCTCGGGACAAGGTCTTCCTATGATGATCGGCCAGGGTCATCACTTCGATACTGGACGCATCAGGGTTCGGCGCAGTGTAGGCTGCAAACAGGACGGCTTTGCCTTTGGGCAGAATCTGCGGAAAGAGAAACCTGATTTCTCCGTTGCCCAGCGCCGCGATGGTCTCGGCTTGGCCTCCGCCATCGCGAATCCGTACCAGGCCGTTCCCGGCGGCTCCCAAGATGATGCTGCCGTCCTCGCCCCAGTCCGCACTGGCGAAGGTGCCTGGCTCGCCTAACGGAACCACAGCGCCGCCTTCCACGGAGATTTTGCTCAGTTTGCCTGTTCCGGTTTTGAATCCGATCCACTGTCCGTCAGGCGAGAAGAACGGTGCGTAGGCACCCTCGGTTCCCGGAAGTTCGGCGACTTTCGATTGATCCAGCCGCCGGGTGAACAGCTTTGTCGTTGATCCGGATGTCGTGCCCGATGTGTATACCAGCCGCATCCCATCGGGGGAGATCGCGACGTTGCTCCCGCCGATACTCGCTGTACCGGCGCTCTGGGGCAACGAGACATCCGCGCCAAGGTCGACGTCCAGCCGCACCAACGGGCGCTCCACCGGCTGGGTGGCGCGCCATAGTTCGAAGCCGAGCGCTCCGGCGGCCACTACCGCCATCGCCGCCGCAATCCACGCCTTGTGGGGCAGGCTGGCAGCCTGCGCGGGACTGGCAGTCCCGCTGCCACTCTCCGCCAACAGCAGCTCCATATCCCCGACATCCCGCAGCCGCTTCTTCGGATCCTTCTCCAGGCACCGCTCCAGCAGCCGCCGCACATTCGGTGGAACTGCGCTCAGGTCCGGTTTGTCTTTTACCACCGACGCCAGAGTCTCCGTCAGATCCTCGCCCTCGAAGAGCCTCTTGCCCGTGACGATTTCGTACAGCACCACACCGAAGGCCCAGATGTCAGTGCGCTTGTCGACGGACTTACCGCGCGCCTGTTCCGGTGACATGTAAGCGGCGGTGCCCAAGATCATGCCCGCCTGTGTCATTGCGAGCGAAAGCGTCGGCGAAATGGTCGGATTCGAACCCGACGCAACGCTGGATTCACTTGCCGATTTGGCCAGACCGAAGTCGAGAATCTTCACCACACCCGCCGGCGTGACCTTGATGTTTGCAGGTTTCAGATCGCGATGGATGATGCCTCGCTCGTGGGCCGCTTCAAGTCCGGCGGCGATCTGACGCGCGATCCCGAGCGCTTCGTCGACGGGCAGGGGGCCTTTGAGGTCGGCGCCTTCGATGAGTTCCATCACCAGCGCGCCTTGCTCGATGCCATAGACGGTGGCTATATTCGGATGATTCAAGGCAGCCAGCATCTGCGCTTCGCGCTCGAAGCGCGCCATATACTGCGCATCGCCGGAGAGCGCGGCAGGCAGGACTTTGATCGCGACGTCGCGATTCAGCTTGGCGTCGCGGGCGCGATAGACTTCGCCCATGCCGCCGGCGCCGAGGGGCGCGAGGATTTCGTAAGGGCCGAGTTTTTCGCCTATGGATAAGGACATGGAGCGGGGTTCAGCTTAGTTTACTTGATGGGGAGTCGATTGCCCCTGAATCACGGCGCATACGGAAGTTGGAAGTCACCTCCGGATGCGCCGAGATCAGCAGCTAAGGGCTGACGCAACAATAACTA
>PMUN01000068.1 GCA_003166875.1 Bryobacterales bacterium
CCACGCGCGTAGCGCACGCACGGCGGTAGTAAAGATTCAGCAAAGACAGCCCACTCACATGCCGCCACAGCGAGCGTGCCCGGCGGATGCTTAGAACAACTCCACGTTGTCGCCCAGGGCGCCGTCTTCGAGAGCGACCTTCGACACCTCAATTGGCGCAACCGCGGCGATGGCTGAGCCCCGCATTACAGACTCGTGAACGTCGCGCTCTTTCTGCATGGTGTATTGTTTGGCGAGCCGCCCCAACTGGTCCGTCTGATCGGGATCAAGAAGTGCTAGAGGTCCTGCGCCGGCTTGCGCTCCCATCCGTTCGAGTTCGCCGAGAGCACGGCCGACCACTTCGGCGACCAGTGCGCCCGCCGAGAAACCGCTGCGAACCGCGCCGATGTCCTGGGCGAGCCTTGCGCTTAAGGCCGCGATCTGATTAACCCGGCCAAGGCTGGTCTCGTTCGACGAATGCAATTCCACCACCGTATTCTTCATTTTTTCAATGACGTCTTCGGTGCCCGAATTTGCGCCAGAGGCTGCCTGGCCGGAACCGCCGGATACGCAGCTGGATGCGGTCGTCATCTGGTGGAGTGTCTCAGCTACGCCTTCGGTATTCGTGTTGGAATCAAGAGCCAGGCCCCGCATGACTCCGGCAATGACGTTGAGGGCATCCCCCGCGGCCCCAATGTGAGTCGCCTGGATAGTGGCGTTAGTGGCTATCCGTTGGATTCGAATTTCAATTCCACGGATTTCGGCAACCGAGTTCTGCATGCCTGCAATGATTTCCTCGAGTTTTTGAGCAGTGGACTGCATGTCCGCCTGCGCTGTAGTACAATCGTCGAGCATCTTGACGATGGCCGTGAAATCAGCCTCCATTCGCAGAAAAAAGGAGTCCTGGTCATCAGTCGAAATACCGGCCAGTTCCCTGCTCGCTTGGGCCATATCCTGGGCGCGCACCGCGATGCTTTCCAGGTCCCGCTCCATGTTCTCGATCGACGTAGCAAAAACTCCGGCCGACCCGGACAATTGCGAGGATTGCAAAGCCAAAATGACGCGAGCGTCCGAGGGTAGTGACTCCGGGGTTTTTCGGCCGTTCTCAGACCTCTTGTGAAGCTCGCGGAGGGCTTCCACCACGTGCTCGATCTGCTGCCGCGTTATATCGTGGAATTGAACGGACCTGACTACGCCGTCAATCGCGTCACACACCTCCGCATACTGTTCCGCCTGGCGGGTGGACAGTTCAACCGCACGCTGCCTTCGTTCTTCGATAGCCTTCAAGTCGTTGATGACGCCGGCAATCAACGTGGGCAGTTCCTTGAGCTGCTTTACCTTCAGGCTGGAACCGCTCAGAATGGCGGATTGCACGCCTTGATCGAGCCGGGACACCGCCTCTAAAATGGCTTCTCCACTGGATTGGATACTCTCCGACAAAGGTCTCACTTCAGCGGCCAGGTCACCGAAGTCGACGCCGGTGCTTTCCAGCCGTGACGTTTCAATTTGCGTCAGCGTACACAATGTTTTGAAGACAGATACCCGGTTGCGAAGTCCGGCGAAGGCCAGCCGGATGCGGCACGCGAGGTCACGCACCTCTTCCATAGCCCGGCCGCTCTTCTCCATTTGCGCATCCATCTCACTGGAATGTTCTAACACCCTGTTAAGCGCATGGGAGGCGTTGCGGCCATGCTCACCCGCGAAGATTTCGCTCACGGCCGCCATATCTGAAGCAATCTGGCGCGCGGTGGAACGAAACTCCAGCAGTTTTTCGCCGACCTTGAGAAAATCGCACTCCGTCGAGCGATTGAGGGATTCCAGGTCTTTGATGACTTGGCCGGCGGCTGTTCTCCACCCAGTTCGCGTGGCTTTGCTTTCGAGGGTGCGCTTTCGCGGGATACCACTCCAATTGGGCAAAATCGAGAACTGAGACAGGCCATTCATCGCAGGGGCTCCGCGCGTATCCCCAGTGGGCAGGGCCAGCCAACGGCGCACCCGGCTACAGTGGTGTAAAGTAAGGGGCAGCGGTTCGCCGGATGACTACGACCTGAATTCGTCGCAAGGGGCGTGGGCATAGATTTCTCATCGACGATAATCGCCAAATCGTAAAAACCTGCGAGCGGACGGGCTTCGTGCCTGCGATTGATCCCTCCGAATGTCGAGTTCTTCGCCTTCGCGCATGAGAAGTCTTACTTCTTTCCCCCACTAGGAGTAATACCCATGCAGAGCGAGCCCGTGGAGCGAAGAAAAGAGGCGCGCTACCCCATTCAAGCCGAGGCGATGGTCCATACGAACAGCGGCCAGTCCATCCCCGCAAACGCCACGAACATCAGCAGCTTCGGCATGTTGTTGCACCTGGAGGAGCCCGCAAAACTGAGCGTCAATGACGAAGTGACGATTGAAATCAAGTTGCCAGACGATCCGGGAAAGCCGTTTTCGTCCTGGGGCGTGGCCAGAGTGGCGCGCATCGACGGTTCTTATTTCGGGATCCAGTTGTACGGAGGGACCTTTGATTCCCTGGATTAGCCCCTGAGGAATATGTCGTAAAGTTTCCGTTCGCCGATAAAAGCAAAGAGAGTGAAGTAACTTAACTGTATTCTCAAGGACATTGATTCATAGTATGGTGCTCGGTCTGGACGCCGTGATTTCACAAGGAGTAGGGTTTTGTCCGTAACCATCGAACGACGTGAGTCCCACTCATTCATCCGGCTGGAAGGCGATTTCACCGTCACGTCCGCGACGGAACTAAAGCAGGTGCTGCTCGAAGGAATAGCAGCGGGGATGGATCTGCATTTGGATATGGAGCAAATCGGGAATTTCGATATCACCGCCATGCAATTACTCTGGGCCGCCGGGCGCGATGCAGCTCGCGCGGGAACCAAATTAGTAATCCCTGTCACAGAATCGGTTGCCGTGGTTGCGCGGGAAGCTGGCTTTGATCCGTTCCCGGGTACCGTTCAGGGGTGATCGATGGCCAAGACGATTCTCACCGTCGACGATTCGGCCAGCGTGCGTCAGATGGTCAGGTTCACACTATCCGACGCCGGCTATGCCGTGATTGAGGCCGTTGACGGAAAAGACGCGTTGGCCAAGATGTCACCGGCGGTGAACCTGGTGATCACCGATCTGAATATGCCGAACCTGGGTGGGATAGAGCTGATCCGGGCCGTGCGTGCCAATCCGGCTTACAAAGGGATTCCGATCGTCATGCTCACCACTGAATCCCAAGACTCTCGCAAGCTGGAGGGCAAGGCGGCGGGCGCCACCGGCTGGATCGTGAAGCCGTTCGCCACTCAACAGCTGTTGGCAGTGGTGAAAAGAGTGCTTGGATGATCGACAAGTATAAGCAGGCCTTCCAGGAAGAAGCGCGCGAGTTGCTGACGGAATTGGAATCCGCGCTGCTGGAGTTGGATCAAAAGCGCGACGACCGCGAGATTGTCGGGCGTGCGTTCCGGGCTCTGCATACCATCAAAGGGTCGGGCGCGATGTTCGGCTTCGACGACATCGCGGGTTTTGCGCACAATCTGGAAACGGCTTTCGATCTTCTGCGCAATGGACGGCTGGCGGCCACGGCCGACCTGATCAATCTCACGCTGGCGGCCGGCGATCAGATCAAGAGCATGTTGGATGAGTCGGCCGGCCGCGGCGCCGTGGACCAGAGCCGCTCCGCTAGCATTCTCGCCGAACTGCACCAGTTAACTGGCGTGGAGGACTCTCGGCGCGAAACAGAGCCTGCCTTGACTGCGGAGCCCGACGTCCCGACTAGCGGATCGGTTCATGATTGGCGCATCCACTTTCGGCCCGGTCCGAACATTCTTTTGAATGGGACCAACCCGCTGCTGCTCCTGGCCGAACTGCGGGAATTGGGCCAATTGCAACTCACGCTCGACACGGCCGCGATACCCCCGCTGAGTGAGATCGACGCCGAGCACTGTTACCTGGCCTGGGACATGGTTTTGACCACTGCGGCGGCGGCAGAGGCGATCCGGGATGTGTTCATCTTCGTCGAGGACGAATCCGAGCTTACGGTCGAACGTGTGCCCGATCAGGCTGCGGAAACACAGGCGACGGTAGCGGCGCCCGCCCGCCAGAGCGTTCCGGATGGGCGTAGCGCAAGTGGCTCGGGAACCGCCTCGAGTATTCGCGTGTCCACCGAAAGGCTGGATCAACTGGTCAACCTGGTGGGCGAATTAGTAACCGTGCAGGCGCGCTTGAGCGAGGTGGCCGCGCGCCGCGATGATCCGGACGTGCGGGAGATATCCGAGGCGGTGGACGGGCTAACGGCCGCGCTCAGAGAGAACTCGATGAGCATCCGCATGCTACCGCTCAAAACAACTTTTGAACGGTCGCGCCGGCTGGTACACGATCTTGGAATCGAGCTGCACAAAGACGTTGAACTCACCATCGAGGGCGCTGATACGGAGCTGGATAAGACCGTGATCGATCAGTTGAACGATCCGCTGGTTCATATCATCCGAAACAGCATGGATCATGGTATTGAGACGCCGGACGCTCGCCGCGCGGCCGGCAAACCTCCCACTGGAACCATACATCTTTCGGCCCGGCACTCCGGAGCGAACGTCCTGATCAAGATCAGCGACGACGGACGCGGCCTGGATGTAGAGCGGGTGCGCACCCGCGCCATCGAGCAAGGCTTGATCGACGGCGCGGCCAGGCTTTCGGAAACCGAGATCTTCTCTTTCATCCTCGCGCCCGGGTTTTCGACAGCGCGCGAGGTGACTTCGGTATCCGGACGGGGCGTGGGTATGGACGTTGTCCGGCGCAGCGTGGAGGGACTCAGGGGCTCCATCGATATCGCCAGTAAACCGGGAGCCGGGCTAACGGTAACGCTCCGCCTGCCCCTGACGCTCGCCATTATCGACGGGTTGCTGGTGCGCGTCGGGCAGGCGCACTTCGTGTTGCCGCTAGCCAACAGCCTGGAATGCGTCGAGCTGACCCGCCAGGACATTTTGGAGTCGAACGGTAAACACCTGGCCAACGTTCGCGGCGATCTCGTCCCTTACATCCGGCTGAGCGAGTACTTCCAAATGGAAAGCGACAGGCCGGACACCGAGCAGATCATGGTGGTCGAAACCGAGCACGGGCATTACGGTTTCGTGGTGGACCAAGTGCTCGGAGATCATCAGACCGTAATCAAGAATCTGGGAAGGCTGTATAGAAATGTGCAAGTGGTCTCAGGAGCCACCATCCTCGGAGACGGGACGGTGGCTTTGATTCTCGATCCCAACCGGGTGGTACAAAACGTAGTCCAGAACATGTCTCAAAACAAGCGGTCTCCTGGCTGGAGGGCGCGGCGCAGTGTGGACAGGCAACATCCCAATTAGGCAAACGATTCGTTCAAAAGGAGAACAGTATCGATGGTACGTAAAGTAAACGGTAAGAAAAACTCGCATAGCTTCGGCAACGGCGGTCCAGCCGTTCTGGAACTCGGCCCGCAAGATGAGCGTGCCAATGCGGGCAGCACTGCGAAAACAACAGACGGTGAGATGCACCGCATATCGCAAGAGATCAAGCGCCTGGTGGAGGCGTCGCGCCAAGGCCGTCTCGAAGAACGCGGCAAAGTGGACCAGTTTCAGGGCACCTACCGCGAAATGCTCGAAGGCATCAACGACATGCTGGATGCGATCCTGTTGCCCATCGGCGAAGGCAACCGCATCCTGGCTCAAATCTCGAACGGAAAAATCGACGAGCTGATCGCACAGACCTATAAGGGCGATCACGAAAAGATGAAGCAGGCCGTCAACAACGTGGGCACCGTAGTGCAGGGCCTGCAGAAAGAAATGATGCGCTTGACCGACGCCTCCAGGGATGGCCAACTCTCCGAGCGAGGCAAGCCGGACCAGTTCAGCGGCGCGTACGCTGATATCGTGCGCGGCGTTAACACCATGCTGGATGCCATCCTGCTACCGATCGGCGAAGGCAATCGCATTCTTGGCCAGATTTCCAATGGGAAAATCGACGAGCTAATCGCGCAGACATACAAAGGCGATCACGAGAAGANNTGCAGGGCCTGCAGAAAGAAATGATGCGCTTGACGGACGCATCGAAGGACGGTCAGCTTTCCGATCGCGGCAAGCCGGAACAGTTCAGCGGCGCATATGCCGACATTGTCCGCGGCGTCAACGCCATGTTGGATGCCATTCTGCTGCCCATCGGCGAAGGNNTGAAGCAGGCGATCAACAACGTTGGCACAATATTGCAGAGCCTGCAGAAGGAACTGGCGCGCCTGATCGACGCCTCTCGAGAAGGGCAGCTTTCCGAACGAGGCAAACCCGAACATTTTCAAGGCGCGTACGCGGAAATCGTGCGCGGCGTCAACTCCATGCTGGACGCAATCCTGCTGCCCATTGGCGAAGGCAACCGCATCCTGGCCCAGATCTCCAGCGGGAAAATCGACGAATTGATCGCGCAGACCTATAAAGGCGATCACGAGAAGATGAAACAGGCCGTGAACAATGTAGGCACGGTAGTGCAGAGCCTGCAGAAAGAACTGCTGCGCCTGACCGACGCCGCGAAGGAAGGAAAGTTACTCGAGCGCGGCAATCAGGATGAGTTTCAAGGGGCTTATGCGAACATCGTTCGCGGCGTGAACGCCATTCTGGACGCCGTTATTACTCCTCTTAATGTCGCTGCCAACTACGTAGAACGCATCAGCAAGGGCGACCTTCCGCCTCAGATCACCGATACTTATCACGGCGAATTCAACACCATTAAGAACAATCTCAACTCTCTCATCGTCGCCATGAACGACGTCACGCGCGCGGCCGAAGAGATCGCCCAGGGCAATCTGACAGTTTCCATTAGGGAGCGGTCGGCTCAGGATAAGCTGATGCAGGCTTTGATTGCCATGGTCGGCGGCCTCACCCGGACCGTGACGGACATCCGCACCATCGCGGGTGAGGTATCGTCCGCCAGCCAGTCCATCAGCCAGGCCTCGGTAGAAGTATCCAACGGCGCCACCGCCCAGGCCGCATCCGCCGAGGAAGCCTCTTCTTCCATGGAGGAAATGGTTTCCAATATCAAGCAGAACGCGGACAATGCGCAGCAAACCGATAAGATCGCGACCAAATCGGCCAAGGACGCGCAGGATAGCGGCAAGTCGGTGATGGAGGCGGTGGGGGCAATGAAGGAAATCGCCAGCAAGATCTCCATCATTGAAGAGATCGCCCGCCAGACCAACCTGCTGGCCCTGAATGCGGCCATCGAAGCCGCACGCGCAGGCGAGCACGGCAAGGGATTCGCGGTAGTGGCGGCGGAGGTCCGCAAACTGGCTGAACGAAGCCAGAAAGCGGCCGGCGAGATCAACCATCTCTCGGGCACGACGGTGAAAGTATCCGAGAAGGCCGGAGAGATGCTCGACAAGCTGGTGCCCGACATCCAGAAGACCGCGGAACTGGTGCAGGAAATCACGGCGGCCAGTAAGGAACAGGATACCGGCTCCGAACAGATCAACAAGGCGCTGCAACAACTGGAAAAAGTCATCCAGCAGAATGCTTCCGCGGCCGAAGAGATGGCCTCTACGACAGAAGAGCTGACGGGTCAGTCCGACCAGCTTTTGAGTGCGCTCGGATTCTTCCGCACGGGAGATACCGGACAAGCTCCGCCTGTCAGATCCGGGTTGGCCAAGCCGCCGGCATCGCTGAACAAACTCCAGGACGCGGTGGGCCAGCACGCCGCGGTGGGCCAACACTCCGCGGTGGGCCAACACTCCGCGGTGGGCCAACACGCCACCGCGGGCGCACCCAAGAAGGTTGCTAAATCCGGAGTCGCTCTCAAGATGAGAGAGACTGGCGACCGGATTGATAAGGAGTTCGAACGCTTCTAAAGGCTCGAGGCGCGGGTTGCTAGAGAGCCCGCGCCTCAACCTGAAGATGCGAAAGGAACCAATTATGAGCGTTACAGAAATCACGGATACGCGGCAGTACCTCACATTCAAATTAGGGGACGAGGTGTATGCGACCGATGTCTCCAAGGTGCGGGAAGTGCTCGATTTCACGACCATCACCAAGATCCCCCGCACGCCGGACTTCATGAGCGGCGTCATCAATCTCCGGGGCAACGTAGTGCCGGTCGTCGATCTGCGGTTGTGTTTCGAGATGTCCAAAACGGAGAAAACGGTCAACACCTGCATCGTTGTGGTGGAGATGTTGCTCGAGGGCGAAACAACCGTGATCGGCGCCTTGGCCGATTCGGTGGAGGAAGTGATTGACCTGGAGCCGGACCAAATTCAGCCCCCGCCCAGAATCGGCACTCAGATCCGAACCGACTTTATCAAGGGCATGGGGAAGCGCGACGCGCAGTTCATCATGATCCTCGATATGGACCGGGTTTTTTCCGCCGAGGAGCTGTCGGCTGTACGAGGCGCGGAATTGATCAAGCCTGGGACTGAAGTGCGCGCCTGAGCGGAAAGCGGGGGCCCCGAATCATCGCCGCCCCCCTTTCGATACACGTCATGAGATCACGCAATGAGGGCCTATCCAAATCGGATTTCGAGCGGCTACGCGACCTGATTTATAGCGAATCCGGCATTAACTTGAGCGTGGACAAGAAGACCATGATGGAGATCCGCATCAAGCGCCGGTTACAAAACCTCAACATTGCGACCTTCGGAGAATATTGCGATAGCGTATTTACGCAGGAAGGAAAAGAAAACGAACTCGTCCACCTGATCGACGTCATCACCACCAATAAAACCGATTTCTTTCGCGAGGCGGGACACTTTGACTACCTCGTCTCGAATGCTTTGCCGGACTTAGCGGCGCGTAAAGGCGCCAACCGGAAGTCGCTGGTCTGGAGCGCCGGATGCTCCACCGGCGAGGAGCCCTACACACTGGCCATGGTCCTCAGCGAGTATTCCGAAGCATGCCCGGGCTTCGGATTCCGCGTGCTGGCAACCGATATCAGCACCGCCGTGTTGACTAAGGCCGCCATGGGTATATTCAAGGCTGAGCTGCTGGTTCCCGTTCGCCAGGATCTGCGAAAGAAGTACTTCATGCGCAGCCGCGACCCGGAATCGGACCTGCTTCGGGTGGTTCCCGAAGTGCGTGCCCTGATCGAGTTCCGGCGCGTGAACTTCATGGATTCCGACTTTGGCCTCGCCGAGTTGCCGGAAATTATCTTCTGCCGGAACGTCATCATCTATTTTGACCGGCCCACCCAGGTGCGTCTGTTGGAAAAGCTGACTCGCCAACTGTCGCCGGGCGGGTACTTCTTCGCGGGCCATTCCGAGTCCTTGCAAGGAATGGACCTGCCGCTGGTTCCGGTTGCGCCGGCCGTCTACAGGAAACCCTGATGACGAACTCTGCTCTCATTCTGCCGGATCTCGACCTTCAGCCAGGAGAACTATACCTGGCTCGAAGTCCCGCGATTCTGCGAACCATTCTGGGATCCTGCGTGGGGGTCACATTCTGGAGCGCGCGGTTGGGGGCCGGCGCACTCTGCCATGGCGTCCTGCCGAGATGCCCGTACGTCAAACCCGCGACCTTTAACGAAGCCGAGGGGCATCGCTATGTCGATTTCAGTATTCGCTACCTGGCACAACAGTTTGACAACCTTGGAGCTCGCCGGCATGAAGTGGAAGTGAAATTGTTCGGAGGCGCCGATGTTCTGCCCGTCGATCGGACCCTTACCGCGCGCCCCACGGTGGGCGCCCAGAATTGCCAGGCAGCCGTGGAGGTCTTGGCGGAGGAAGGCTTCACGGTGTCCGCTTCCGACCTGGGCGGCGTCCGCGGCCGGAGAATTCACTTCCACACCGGGACGGGTGAAGTGCTGCTGCACCGGCTGGCAGCCTGGAGTGAGCGGCTGCGGTGAACGGCATTCAGAGGTATACGCTATGAGCCAACCAAAGATTCGCGTCCTCATCGTTGACGATTCCGCGGTAGTTCGCCAGACCCTGAGCGAAGTGCTGTCCGAAGATCCAGCCATTGAGGTAATCGGCACAGCCAGCGATCCCTTCGTCGCCGCCGAACGGATGGAAGACGAAGTGCCGGACGTGATCCTGCTGGATATTGAGATGCCCCGCATGGACGGCCTGACGTTCTTGCAGAAGATCATGAGCCAGCATCCGATACCGGTGATAATCTGCTCCTCTCTGGCCGAAGAAGGGGCTCAGAACACGTTCAAAGCTCTCGAGTACGGGGCCGTGGATATTATCGCCAAGCCCCGCCTTGGAACCAAGCGGTTTTTGGAGGAATCGCGCGTTATCCTTTGCCAGGCCGTCAAAGGGGCGGCCGCAGCCCGACTGCAGATTGCCAAACCGAGCCGTGTAGTGGAACCGAAGCTCACCGCCGACGCCATCCTCTCGCTCGCTAAAGGCACTGTGCTCGAAACCACCGAAAAGGTGATTGTCATCGGCGCCTCTACCGGCGGCACGGAGGCTCTCCGCTCGCTGCTCGAAGTCCTGCCCGCGGACGCTCCCGGAATAGTAGTGGTGCAGCATATGCCTGAAGTATTCACCCGGGCATTCGCCAACCGCCTGGATAGCCTGTGCGAAATCTCGGTGAAAGAAGCGGAGACCAACGATACTGTACTGCGCGGACGTGCACTGATTGCGCCGGGCAATCATCATGTGCTCCTCAAGCGAAGCGGCGCGCGATACTACGTGGAGATAAAAGACGGCCCGCTGGTTTCACGCCATCGTCCCTCGGTGGATGTGCTGTTTCGTTCTGCGGCACGCTACGCGGGACAGAATGCTGTGGCTGTGATTATGACGGGAATGGGCGACGATGGCGCTCGCGGGATGCTCGAAATGAAAGAAGCGGGGGCAGCTACGATCGCTCAGGACGAGGCGACCTCAGTGGTTTTCGGAATGCCGAACGAGGCGATCAAACGCGGCGCCGTGGATGAAATTCTGCCGCTCGAATCGATCGCCGGATCGATGCTCAAGCGTGCCCGCTAATAGCTGCGCCCATCTTGCGCGACCCGGCCGGAGACGTTTGCTTCTCTCACATCCTTCACAGACTATTTAATAAGCTGGCCAGCCGGGATCCTTGGAGTGAGCGGCTCCAGAATCCTGCAGCCGAGGATAGGGGGAAGTCACGGATTACGTGGACACGGCGAGGGTGTCCTTGGTTTGGACGGTCAGGTGAAACGTCCTCACCTATCACAACGATCTTGCGCGAACCGGCCAGAATCTAGGCGAGACCATTCTGACGCCGTCGAGTCTCCGGGCGGGCGGGTTCGGCCAGCTCTTTAGCGATCCAGTCGACGGCCAAGTGTACGGTCAGCCGCTGTACATGTGGGGATTGAACGTTGGGGAAGGATGTCCACAACGTGGTGTTTGTCGTGACCGAGCACGACAGTCCTAACGCAACTCCGCTTTGGCAGGCGTTCGGGTCGATCACTGGCGTGCGGGTGATGCCCACCTCGGGCGCGATAGCCTGGCAGCCCAAAATGTCGGCCGGAACTGAAGGCGACCTCTCGATAGGGGTCGCCATCGCGATTGTCGTCTCTTACAGTTTTACAGTTACCGTCTTTACTTCGGTGTACTGTTGCAAACCATACTCGCCGAGCTCGCGTCCAATGCCGGATTGCTTGAAGCCTCCGAAGGGAGCGCGCGTGTCCAGCACGTTGTAGCAGTTTACCCAAACCGTGCCAGCCCGTACGCTGTTGGCGATGGCGTGCGCTTTCTTGATATCGCGGGTCCAGACGGCTGCGGCCAGTCCATACGTGGTCCGATTGGCCCGTGTCACCACCTCGTCGGCGGTCTTGAACGGAATGATGCTCATCACCGGGCCAAAAATTTCTTCCCGCGAGATTTTCATATCGTCCTGAACGTCGGCGAATACGGTGGGTTGGATGAAATAGCCGCGATCTCCAACGCGATCACCACCGCAAACCAGTTTGGCTCCCTGGTCCCGGCCCGATTCGATGTACCCCATAACCTTGTCGAACTGTATTTGATCCACTTGCGGACCTTGTTCGGTCTTGGGATCGAACGGGTCGCCTACTGTGCGTTTCCTCGCACGAGCGCCGCTCTTTTCAACGAACTGATCGTAGATTTTCTCTTCCACGAACACGCGGGAACCGGCGCAGCAGCACTGGCCATGGTTGAAGAACAATCCGAAGTGCGCGCCCTCCACGGCCTCATCCAGATCGGTGTCCGCGAACACGATGTTGGGGCTCTTGCCGCCTAGCTCCAGGGTGATGCGCTTCAAATTGGACTTCGCGGCAGCCTCCATGATCAGTTGTCCAACTTCAGTAGATCCGGTGAACGCCACCTTATCCACGTCCATGTGACGCGCGATGGCGGCGCCGGCCGTGGGACCAAATCCCGGCAGCAGGTTCACCACTCCTTCCGGAAATCCGGCTTCTACAATCAACTCACCGATGCGCAACGCAGAAAGAGGCGTTTGCTCGGCCGGCTTCATCACCACAGTGTTTCCCATTGCCAGCGCCGGTGCGAGCTTCCAGGCCAGCATCAACATGGGGAAGTTCCAGGGAATGATCTGCCCCACTACGCCGACCGGCTCATGCCGCGTATAGCAAAAGAAATCGCCATCTACGGGAATTGTTTTGCCATGAACCTTATCGGACCAGCCGGCAAAATAGCGGAAGCAGCCCACGGTGGCCGCGACGTCAACGGCTTTTGCGATGGACAAGGGCTTTCCGTTGTCCAGAGATTCGAGCGCGGCCAGCTCGTCGGCGTTCTTTTCAATCAAATCCGCGAGCCGGTGAAGCAGACGTCCCCGCTCAGATGCGGGAATCTTGCGCCACGCTCCGTGTTCGAACGCCCGCCTGGCAGCATTGACCGCCTTATCCACATCGGCTGCATCGGCTTCGGCAATCTGGCAGATTTCTTCGCCGGTTGACGGATTCACGGTCGCAAAGGTTTTGCCGGATTCGCTCGGGACCCAGCGATTGTTGATCAAGAGTTTTGTCGCTGACACAGCGACTCGGCTTTCCTTAGCCGGGGACATGACAGAGGCCATTTTGCGAACTCCTTTTACAAATACTATTGCTCACAACACGCTGTAAGCTACACTAGACAATAACATGTCTGGAACCTGGAATTTCAAGTGTCTTTGACAACCTCAGGACCCCGAATCGCCACCGGTCTGTTCCTTCTGAGCACGGCGCTGCTTGCTTCCACGGGAACTATGGCGAGCGTGCGTGCCGAAGGCGATGTCGCGCTGGATACCAATCCCAGCTCATCCTTCTGGCAGGACGCACGGCAGGTAGTTGCTGATCGGGACAATTTCGGAAAGCCCGTCCCAGGATTTGCGACGGAGGTGCGGTCACGCTGGACAGACGGCAATCTTTACTTCCTATTCATGTGTCCCTATCAGGAGCTTTACCTAAAGCCGCATCCGGTTACAGCGACGGAAACGAACGAGCTCTGGAACTGGGATGTCGCGGAGGTATTCATCGGCTCGGATTTCAAGAATATACGCCGCTACCGGGAGTTCGAAATTTCGCCGCAAGGCGAGTGGGTGGATCTCGACATTGACCGCTCGAAACCGCATCCGGAAGACGGGTGGCTTTGGAATTCGGGATTTCAGGTCTCGGCGAGAATCGACCCTTCCAGCAAGATTTGGTACGCCGCCATGCGGATTCCCTGGGCAGCCATTGACTCGCGGCCGCCGCAAGTTGGAGCCGAATTCCGAATCAACTTGTATCGATCCCAAGGGCCGCCGGGAAACCACAAGTGGATCACGTGGCAACCAACCATGGACGCTAGCTTTCATGTGCCGGAGCGTTTCGGGTTGTTGAAGCTCGAGTCTAAATAGGGCAATTATATAGTTGACAAAAAAGGCTAACTAGCTTAAGATTTAAGTATGAAGAACGAGCCAAGCACACTTCAAGAGGCAATCCTGTACTTCGCTGATCCAGCGAACTGCCGGGAGTACTTGGTGGCTCGGCGCTGGCCGAACGGCGTCACCTGTCCCCGTTGCGGTTCGGCTAACGTTCTATTCCTCGCAAAGTACAACCGCTGGCATTGCCGAGAGAAACACAACGGTCCGCAGTTCACTTTGAAGACCGGAACCGTGATGGAAGATTCTCCCATCGGTCTCGACAAGTGGCTGATGGTCATGTGGCAGATTGTGAACTCCAAGAACGGGATCAGCTCGTGCGAAGTTCACCGGGCTATCGGGATTACTCAAAAGTCAGCATGGTTCATGGATCACCGCATCCGCTTCGCATTGGGCATGGGTCCAGGCGCGAAACTCTCCGGCGAAGTCGAGATAGACGAATCCTTCATCGGCGGCAAAGCGCGGAACATGCACAAGAGCAAACGCGCACGGAAGATTACCGGCACCGGCGGCAAAGACAAAGTTGTCGTGATGGGCATGATGGAACGCGGCGGCAACGTTCGCGCCTTCGTTGTGGACAATCGGCGCAAAAAGGAACTTCAGAAAAATGTTCGTGAGCACGTCGAAGCAGGCGCTGCAATCTTCAGCGACGAACTAAAATCTTACGACGGTCTCGAAAGCGACTACCAGCACCAAGTCATCAACCACGCCGTTGAGTATGCTAACGGAAACGTTCACACCAATTCGATGGAGAACTTCTGGTCTCTCCTGAAACGTGGCCTGCACGGAACCTACATCAGCGTGGAACCGTTCCACCTGTTCCGCTATTTGGACGAACAGACCTATCGCTTCAACAATCGCCACATGACCGATGCGGAGCGGTTCGACATGGCCGTGAAGGGCATCGTTGGAAAGCGGCTCACCTTCGATCAACTCACCGGCCAGGTTGAACCTGCCAGTCAAGTTAACTGAAAAGGAGCGAACCCGACAAGGTCGCGGAAAAAAGAAAGCCCGTTAGGAATAAAATGTGAAGCATGTCCCAAATCGACATGCTTCTTGCAAAGCTAGAACGGGCCAACAAGCACATCAGTGATTTGGAGCCCGAATGGAGATCCTTCTCCAACGGCGGTGGTTATTCTATTTTGGGCTCTGCGCAGAAATTAGT
>PMUN01000404.1 GCA_003166875.1 Bryobacterales bacterium
GGGGTTCGTTCGCCCGTGTTGAAATTCTGAGCAACCAGGCCAAACTTCGAGGTAAAACCCAGATCCCACTCCCAGTTATCGAGCAACGACCACACAAAGAAGCCTTCCACCCAGCTGCCGCTGTCCATAGCCTGGATGACAGCACGTAAGTGAGTGCTCAGATAGTGAATTCGGAACTCATCATTGATGATTGCGTCGTGGTCACTCAAGGGGTCAGAACAACCGTTCTCCGTCACAATAAGACGCGGGTTACCGTAATCTTTGGTCAATCGATTGAGAATCTCTTGAAGGCCGGCAGGGTCTATCTCGCGGCCAGATGCATCTCGAGAGACGCCGGCGGGAGTTTTGCCCGGGCCTATGAAACTTGGGCCACTAAAATCCGCTTTTAGATAGAACGGTGTGTAATAGTTGACGCCAATGAAATCGCAACCCTGATGAACAGTGCTCATGTCCCCGGGCTTGACCGCATCGGCCAGCATCTTTTCCGCCGCCAGGGGATACTTGCCTTTCAGCAGCGGGTCCAGAAACGCGCCCGAGAATAGTTCATCATAGGCCAGCGCTGCGACGTCGTTAAGTAAATGGATTCTCCCTCCCTCTGGCCGGACTGGCGCGAGTGCCAGTCCGACTCCGATCGTCAGATCGTTTCGCTGCGCGCGCATCGCTTGAATGGCTCGGCCGTGGGCCATGTTCAGATGGTGGGTGACGGGGCCGATGAGCTTTGCGTCGTGCAACCCCGGTGCATGATTACCAATGAGATGGCCTAATAACATGTGAACGTTCGGCTCATTCAGCGTAATAAAGTTCTTAAGTCGATCACCCAGGCGGCGAGTGACCGCCACGGCGTAGTCCGCGAATCGCTCTCCCGTATCTCGCGACATCCAGCCTCCCAACTCATACAAGCGCTGAGGAAGGTCCCAGTGAAACAGCGTTGCGTAAGGAGTGATGTGTCTTTGGAGGAGCACATCGGTTAGCCGATCATAATAATCCATGCCGCGTTCATTCAGGGATCCTGAACCAGTGGGAAACACTCGCGGCCATGAGATGGAAAACTTGTATGTATTTAGGCTTGCGGCGCTCATCAACGCTGCGTCTTCCTTGTACCGGTAATATGAGTTACACGTTTTGCTGGGGGTAGAGCCATCTTTAATGCGCCCATTCTGCTTGGCAAAAATGTCCCAGATACTCTCACCTCTTCCATCGACATCCAAGGCTCCTCGACTTGAAATGCAGACGATCCGCATCCCCAGCGAAACGTGCTTGGAAACCGCCGTGCCTCAGATGCAGGGCTCTTGGATTTGCAGCCGGCAGCGATCGCAGCCGCTCCCAGGGAGAGGACGAATCGTCGGCGGGTCCAGTCATTCTTGTCATTCGTCATTGGCTATCTCAACTGTTCTTCCCGAGGTCATGACTTCCTGTGGCAAAGTCATTAGCGGGGAAGTTTTCGTCGGAACGTCCTGGCTGGAATACCCCAGCCGAATCCAAAGAGCCAGCATTCCGAGTGCGAGTCGGTGTCTCATGCATTCTCCTTTTCGTCTGAGCGATTCCGAGACTGAGCGTACTGCTGATCACCGAAGAAGAGCTACCGGAATCGCGCCAGTGCGCAGTAGCGGAATTGAACGCGAAGCGCGGGGATCGAGCGAGTGTCGCGGTGACGAAACTCGTTCCCCGCCTTTGACAGACCTTCGCGGACCGGTTCGGCTGACTGTTGGTGTCTTAAGCCGCAATCGCAGCGCAGGAATCCTCGCCCAGCGGCGGATCTCCGCGTCTGCCTGGTTTTGCGGCTAAAACCGACACTTGGCGGTATACTTGATGCACGCGAGCGCCGCGTCTCGCCACGGTCCCGTTTTTCACGGGCGCCGCTTTTCTCGAGTTCAGGGGGCCGCGCCATCCATGTTCTCTGTCTCAATGTTTCCGAGCGCGATCACGATTGGCCTTTATCTCGCGGCCAGCCTCATCGGCTTCGCGACTGGGACGGCGATCAGCATTCTTCTTCTGGTTCTCACCGTGCGCGCGGGCAAACTGCCGGGCGCCAGCGCAGCCAATATGCTGTTCGTGACTTGCTGCCTAATATGGAATCTGAGCGGTCTCGCGCATTCCGTCGCCCTCACATGCGGCGCGCCCGAACAGGGACGAGCGGCGCTCATCATCCTGGCCTGTCAGTACACTGCAGCCGCGGCATGGCCCATCACCGTGTTAAGCCTGTGGAGCCCGCTCGCTATCCTGCATTGGCAAAGAATCGGCTGCCGGTCGCTGCAGGCGCTGGCGGTGATCACCTGTACACTGATCGTCGTACCGCTCTGGCACGGCGTCTTAACCGGTGGGAACTCGTCACTGCTTTTCCTCAAGTTATCGACCCCATACAACGGAGCCATTCTGCTCACGCTGGGAATCGCCCTGTTCCGGGAACGGCTCGCATCGCGGGCGATGAGGCTTCCTGTTTTGGCGCTGCTGGTGGGCACCTTCGGCGCCATGACGGCAGTTCTCATCCACCAATTGTTGCCGATCGACCGTGTTGTTTCCGACCTGCTCCGCGCCGTCAGCGAGCAGATCACACTCCTCGTCGTGCTAGGCGCATTCTTCTTGTTCGCCCGTTTCCGGTTTTCCGATTTGTTTATCCGCTATAGCCTCAAGGTCGTGTTGGCGGCTGTCACGGCTGCGGCCTTCACCCTGTCCTACTACATCCTCTCGTTCTTCCGTTTCGAGGGCCGCGTGGCATATCCGGGGGCTGCCCGGGCATGCGTCGAGACCTTGACGGTGGTTCCCCTGCTGGTCCTGTTCACGTTCGTTGACCGTCATATCGGCGAATGCGTCAACCGTTGGATCTTCCATGCGCCGGACTACCGCACTCTGCTGCGGGAGTTGTCAGAAAAGCTGGCGCGCCTTCGGTCCGAGACAGAGATCGCCGACGCCGTGGAGACAACTGCCCGTCAATCGCTGGAGCTGAGAGCTGCCCGGATGGTTGCGCTCGAGAACTTGTCCAAGACGAGCCTGCCCAAACCGAATTGGCCGCCCTCGGATGTGCCCGAGCCAGATTGGTTGTGCGCGGTCAACGACGCCGAACTCGTGGAACTCGATTGCCACCCATGCCACGCGGGGGCATCCCAGGACGAAGTCGAACTGCTCGTTCCGGTTCGATCGGAGGGCAGGGTCACCCACCTGCTCGTCATCGTGCCCGGTCCTGCGCGGCGCGGCCTAGTGACGCACGAAGTGAATTATTTGCGCAGCGTGGCAGCGCAGTTCGGTCATCGGCTCGACGCACTGCACACGGAAGAGCGGCTGGTCGCGGTGCAGAGCCGTGAAGCAGTGCTGCAGCAGCAGGTGACCGAGGCGGAGCTGCGCGCCCTGCGCGCTCAGGTCAACCCGCATTTTCTCTTCAATTCGCTCAACAGCATCGCAAACCTCGTGGTGACCAATCCCGAGCAAGCCGAAACCATGACTCTGCGGCTCGCCAGAGTCTTTCGCCATGTGCTGGCCAACTCCGCGCGCCCCCTCATTTCACTGCACGAAGAAATCGAGTTCCTTAAGACGTATCTGCAGATTGAAGAAGCTCGGTTCGGCAGCCGGCTTCAAGTCAATATTGCCGTCGACCTGGCGGTCGCCATGGAGCAGATTCCCTCGCTGATCCTTCAGCCCATTGTTGAAAATGCGCTGAAGCACGGCCTGGGACCGAAGCCCGGTCCAGGCCACCTGTGGATCACCGCCGACGTCGACGGAAATCAGGTGCGTCTGCGAGTGGAAGATGACGGCGTCGGAGCCGCAATCGATGTCTTGAAACTCAACGGCAGCCATGGACGATCGAATGGAGTCGGGATCGAGAATGTTTCGCAGCGCCTCAATGCGCTCTATCAGGACCAGGGCCGGATAACAATAGAAGTGCGGCAGGCGGGTGGAACGCGCGTCACAATTCTGTTGCCACGCCAGAGCGGAGCCGCGGCGTGATGCGGAGCTTGGTCATTGACGATGAGGCGGATGCTCGCGCGCGGCTGATCCGGTTGCTCGGCGCTCATCCCGAAGTCGCTGTGATCGGCGAGGCTCAGGATGGCCTCAACGCGATTGAGAAGATCGAAGAGCTCCAGCCTGACCTGTTGTTTCTCGACATAGAGATGCCCGGGCTCAAGGGCTTCGAGGTGCTTCGTTCGATTCCGTCCGCGATCGAGACTCCGCTCGTCATCTTCACTACGGGGTACGACCAGCACGCCCTCGCAGCCTTCGAGGCCAACGCACTTGCCTATCTTCTCAAGCCCATCGAACCGGAGCGCTTAGGGCAAGCAGTGGAACGTGCTCGGAAATTGCATTCGATCGAGGCCGACCGGGAAAACGAACGTCAGCACGTCCTTCGTGTTGCACGCGAGTCGCCAAAGGTTTTGCGTCAAATCGTTTGCCGTAAGCGTGATCGTTTAGTTCTCTTGCCGCCTAACGATATTCTGTGGTTCGCGATACAGGACGGAATAGTTCGCGCCCGTACGGCGACCGATTCATTCTGGGTCAATTACCAGCTTGCTGAACTGGAGGCTGGCCTAGCGCCGGAGCAATTCTTTCGCGCCCGCCGGGAAGTGCTTGTCAACATGACGAAAATCAGAGAAATCAAGCCTTACTTCAAAAGTGGCTTTCTTTTGATCATGGCAGATGCGACTTCGACGGAGATTGTCATCAGCGAACGCCAAGTCCGTCCGTTTCGCCAACGCATTCCCGGCTTGTAATCTACCTCCCGGGCCCTCACAACCTCGACGCGTTCATTGCACTCATTTCGCGCTCAATCCGCAGCCTGCGCGCCCAGCACTTCCGGATTGAAGAACATAGCGGCGCCCTTTATCTTCAGGGGTGTAAGCAGTTCGCATCAGAAGGGGAAAATAGTGAACTTTGCAACACGTTTGAGCTTGTTCTTTTGCCTTGCAGTGAGCGCTTACGCTCAAATTAGTGGCAGATGGGAGTTGGACGTGACCATCGCATTCGGCGAGGACCACTGCATTCTTCAGCTAAGCGAAACCAACGGGCAGGTGGAAGGCACTTACTCAGGAATTTTAGGTCAGGACAAACCCGTCAAGGGAACTTACAAGCACCAGAAGCTGTCTCTGAGTTTTTCAGGCGATTGGCCCACTGACGGGACGCCGGCGCAAGTCACACTGGACGGCAGCATTTCCGGCGACTCCGGATCGGGTGACGTCGTGATCGTGGATCGTGCGGACGGCACTTGGACCGCCCACCGTGCAAAACAAGCTGATGTGCTTCCTGCAGCCGACGGCACCGCCTCTGTGCAAACCGCCGGTAGTCAGGCAGCCAATCCGGATCTCTTCGGAGATTGGC
Organism: Bryobacterales bacterium; assembly: GCA_003166875.1. GTDB lineage: Bacteria > Acidobacteriota > Terriglobia > Bryobacterales > Bryobacteraceae > Palsa-89. The sequence continues at coordinate 5,305 of PMUN01000404.1, forward strand.
AGGCCGTGCCTGGTGCCGGACAGAATCGTCGAACAGGCAATCGCTCAAAGCGATCGAACCAATGAATGTGTTCGCTTTCGCCGTCCATTGCGCTATCCCTACCGGCGGTTTGTCGACGGACCATATGGCTTGGGTCCATCCACGCTATCATTTCTTTCTTCCAGTGGAGGTGGCACTCTAAACCGAAGCAACACGAAATTGTGACGACATTTCTCCATTAACACAGTACCGAGTAGTCGGTATGGTACCAACTGGATGGTATGGAAAAGCTAATGGCAACCGAATTCCAGCATGAATCGAAAACGAAGCTCCTGGATGCGGCCCTGCATGTCATCCGGGTGAAGGGTTACGCGGCCACGACCGTCGATGACATCTGCCACAAGGCCGGGGTTACGAAGGGCAGTTTCTTCCATCACTTTAAGAGTAAAGACGAACTGGCGCTCGCCGCTGCATCGTATTGGGGAGCGATGACCGACGGTTTGTTCGCGGCGGCACCGTACCGCAATCTACAAGACCCGCTGCAACGGCTGTTCGGGTACGTTGATTTTCGCGGCGAAATTCCTCAATGTGAATTGCCCGATTACACCTGCCTGCTCGGAACGCTGGTTCAAGAAACCTATGCAACGCACCCGGACATTCGTGCTGTTTGTGCTCAAGGCATGGCATCCCACATCGCGGAGTTAACGCGCGACGTTGAAGCCGCCAAAACACTCTACGCACCACAGGCAGAGTGGAGCGCGGAAAGTGTGGGTTACTTCATTCAGGCCGTTCTGCAGG
>PMUN01000142.1:0-8249 GCA_003166875.1 Bryobacterales bacterium
TTCGGCACCCGGCCGGAAGCGATCAAGCTCTGCCCGGTGGTTCGGCGGCTTCGCGAAGAACCCACTAAATTTGATGTGAGAGTATGCGTTACCGCGCAGCATCGCGAAATGCTGGATCAGGTGCTCGAGGCGTTCGACGTGAAACCGGACCACGACCTGGATCTCATGCTGCCGGGCCAAACACTGTTTCAGTCCACCTCCAGGATACTGGCGGGACTGGAAAAAGTTCTGGGCGAAGAGCGGCCCGACATGGTGATGGTGCAGGGCGACACCACCACCACGCTGTGTGGTGCACTGGCGGGTTTCTATTCACGCGTTCCAGTGGCGCACGTAGAGGCCGGGCTGCGCACTGGCGATCTCAGCCAGCCGTTTCCCGAAGAGATGAACCGGGTGCTGACTTCCCGCATCACGGAACTCCACTTCGCCGCGACTGAGCAGGCCGCCCAGAACTTGCAGGGTGAGGGGATTGCGCCGGCTTCCATCAGCGTTACCGGCAATACCGGAATCGACGCCGTGCTCTACGNNGTGACAGCACATCGCCGCGAGAGCTTCGGAGAAGGATTCGAGCGAATCTGCCGCGCCCTGGCCAGGATCGCGGACCGAGCCGATGTTCAACTGGTCTATCCGGTACATCCAAATCCAAATGTGCAGGATCCGGTACATCGCCATTTGGAAGGCCATCCTCACGTGCGGTTGATTGAGCCGCAGAGCTACGTGCCGTTCGTCGATCTGATGCGCCGGGCCTACCTGTTGATCACCGATTCGGGAGGAGTTCAGGAAGAAGGACCGTCACTCGGCAAACCGATCCTGGTTTTGCGCGAGAAAACCGAACGGCCCGAAGCCGTCGTCGCCGGAACGGTGAAGTTGGTTGGGACGGACGAAGACCGCATCGTGAGGGAAGCGACGATCTTGCTTGAAGACCGCCAGGCATACGATCGGATGGCGCGCACCCACAATCCTTACGGCGATGGTCACTCGAGCGAACGAATCTCCGCCGCAATCCATTCATTCCTGACTGGGCTGTCGGCGCCCGAACTTTAGCATCGAGCGGGTGGGGCGGACCCCCTGNNGTCCGCCCCACTTTGCATTCGTTCGTCAGCGCGCAGCGCACGCACTTTGCGTGCCGCGTCGCCACTCCTGGCGACGCACGGCAGTAGTAAAGATTCAGAGCGGACAGCCCGCTAGCGGGTAACCTTCCCGCCACCAGCGGTTGCGCGCGCCGTGTAGTAAAGCTCGGCGGACGCCGGTATCCGAACCACTTCGGGCTCTGGAGCGGCGCCCTTGTTGAGAGAGTTCGCGAGACCCCGCTGCACCGAACTGACCAGCGCGCTCAATATGAGCGGGCTGGACGCGGAATCCAGGCTGCGGAAGAACGTCACGCATTGTGAGTCGGGAAGCGGAATCCGCAATTCCCAGACACCCTTGCTGTCGTGGGTTCCAAAATCCTCAAGCAGTGTCCCGTTGACACTCATTTGAATGCCTTGGAACCCGAAGTCGCGGCTCCAGGTGACCAGTTCCTTCCAGCACTCCTCCAAATTGGCCGCTTGGCTCAACGCTCTTTCAAAGTCAACCAGCTTCGTCTCGGAATCGATGATGTGCCGGAACCGTCCCTGCAGAAACATCCGGCCCGCCATTGCAAACTCGGCATATTCCAAATGCCGTATTCCAAACCAGGCCATGGCGCAGAACGCTATCACGATCAGCCCGCTGAATCGGATCTGCACCGAAGTCATCAGCAGGGATAGAACCGCAACCACGCTGCAGAATCCATAGATGGTCAGCACGGCTTTCTTGGGACTCAGGCCCCGATCCAAAAGCTTATGGTGAATGTGTCCGCGGTCCGGAGCAAAAATCGGCCGGTACCGTAAATAGCGCCGCAACACGGAAAGTACGACGTCCATCAGAGGTATGGACAGTGCCAGAAGTGGAACCGTCAGCGCTATCAGCGTGACCGATTTCTCGCTCCAACGCGCACCGTAGCACCCTAGCAGAAAACCGATCAGCAAACTGCCGCTATCGCCGAGGAAAACGGAAGCAGGATTGAAATTGTAACGCAGGAACCCGAGCAGGCAACCCGCCAGTGGCATGGTAGCCAGAGCCAGCGGCATATTCCCCTGGGTCAATGCCGCGATCAACATGGCCAAGGTTGCAACCAGGCCTACACCGGCCGCCAAACCGTCCATGCCGTCGATTAGATTGAACGCATTCGTGCACCCCACCAGCCAGATCACCGTAATCAAACATCCGAGCCAGGGCCAAGCCGGAAGGAAGTGGAGCAGGTGTATGTCCACCCGTATGCCCGCAAAGTAAGCCAGCACGCCCGCCCCGCCGATTCCTATCAGCTTCTGCCAGGCGCTCAATCCCACTTGATCGTCCAAAACACCGGTAAGAAAAACCACCGACGCAACCATCGACAATTCCAGGATGAAGGGAAGCGATTGGCGCATAACCATCGTGTAACTGAACGGGAGCATGAATGCGATCCCGAACGTGCCTACGTAAGCTAGTGCGATGGCTATACCACCTACTCGGGGAACTGCCGTAGCATGCTTCTTACGTACGCCATCGGGATGGTCAAGAAAACCGAACCTGCCGACGCCGTCGCGCACGATTGGCGTCAGAACTAAGGACATTAGAACTGATAGGACACCCAGCGTAAGTATAAGATACAAGATCTACTCCTCCAGCCTCGGTCTCCTGGCGTGGTAGAGAGAATACCTTCTTGGTCCCTCGACGCCGACTTGGTTCCACTCTGGGTTACACCCAAGTCGCAGAGCTTTAGCTTACTCTATTTAGAACTTGAAAGACACTTAAAACCAGGTGAAATCGGTCTAGTGCGTACTAGTACGGTCACCCGGCACAAGTACTGGTACTTCCGGCGTAACAGTTTCATAAGTCCCATGAAAACAAGTACTTTGAGAGCTATCGTTTCGCGGGAACATCAGCATTTTCTTAACCTTGCGCCTTCGACGATTTCATCCCGGACGCCAGCCGACGCGGGCGGGCGAAAATGGAAAACAAACCCATCAGAATCCACGCGGCGGTGCGAGGCTCCGGCACCGGCGTTATCACCATGGTGAGCTGTTCCTGGAATCCGCCACTCAGAGGATTCCCAGCTCCGTTCCAGCTCATGGTGGAATCGCTGATTATCAGAAAGTCCGCGAGAAAAGACCTGTTAGCATTCGGGTTGGCGTACCATTCCGCGGCTTCTTCCAGAGCCTCGGCTGCATTCGCATAAGTCGGTGCTGCCGGAGAACTGGCCGGATCGAGAATATCCCAAATCGCGGCCTGGAGCCCATTGTTGGTGGCATTACTTCCTTGATTGGTTTGATACTGAGAGACCAGGAAGGCCGCCATCTGATATCTGCCCAGCGAATTCGCGTCATTGATGATGGCCGAATCCGCGGCATCATTGGAATCGCCATCGTCAATAGTCACGGTCTGCCAACTCGAGTTTGAGCCAAACCGCGTATGGCTAAGGTCTGAACCCGTCGTCAGCGTGGACAGATAAGCCGAATACCCCGTGTGGGGAACATAGATCTCGTTGTTGAAATTGTCACAAAAAGTCTCGACACTCAGATCTGAGTCGAGAACGCCCGACTCGCCGCCTCCCCCGCCTATCAGCGCGAAATTGTATGTATGCGTACCGAATTCAGCCGGATTTGCCTCGGCCGCAACAGCCAGGAACAGAATGGCTATCGTGGTACACATCAGACGCATGATGTTTGCTCGCTCCTGGATAGTAGACTCCAGACTAAAGTCCGAGCAATCAAACTTAAGTAATACTACGCGATTAAAAGTACTGGCACCAGGTGGGGTAGACGTTCAGTTCGATTGGCGATAGTCACGCACGTAAGCGTTTAAAGAGTGTTACCGAACCGCGACCGTGAGGGAGTCGGTGCCTCCGCCGATTTTTTAGGGGGCCCGTAAGCGTGGGGAAAACTATTTCAAACTATTTGGTCTTTATTAGAGCCGCGAATCTAACGCCCCACGCCGCGGGGTGTGGTTGTGGGCTTTTCGTCAGCACCCACGCGCCGCGCGATCTCCGGGGGGAGGCTGAATGGAATCTCGACAACAATATCCACATCCACTGGCACTCCATCGCGCGTCGCTGGTTTGAATTCCCAAGATGCCAGATCCTGAATTACAGCCTGTTCCAGGGCGGGAGCCAGGTTCCGCAGCAGCGATATACCCTCAACTTTGCCGTCCCTTTTGATCAATGCTAAGAGCTGGATTCGAAACTCAGTCCGTGCGCCGGCCAGTGGCTCCTCAAGAGGCTCAACTTTACGCAGGGGAATGGGAGACCGCAAAGAAGGACGGTCGCCGGTCTTTTGATCCCGCTCAGCAAACCAGAGAATCCAATCGCCGGAGTATCTCGGAAGATTTTCAATCGGAATCACCATCGTATAGACGTCTCGGCCCTGGAAGCGGGCATCGATTGCTCGTGGAATGGTTCGAGAGCCTGGCCGCAACGGAACCGACAAAGTCGACACTGAGACGCTCCGCACCTTGTCCGCGTAGATGGTCGCTTTGAAAACCTGCGGAGGACCAGCGGGCTTGCTCCGGTCTTCCTTGATGCTCAGATTCGGCACCGTCAAACCTGACCCGCTCACTTCACCACTTGCTGGTTCTCCCAGGTTAGGAGCTTTAGAAAACTGACCCCCTCGCGATCCCTCCGGCACCGGGCCGTTTCCGGGATGCAAGCTGGCCACCGCGATATCAGTCTTGGCGTTGCCCGCGCTGTTGGTGGACCCTGGCGGACCATTCGGAGGCGGGGCCGCGCCTTTCGAGAACGATGCCATGCCAATGCCTTCCGGCAATGCGTTCCGGATGTTTGGACTCCCCACGATAGACGCATCCGGCAACGCGACTTCCGCCGGCTGAACCGGAATGGTCAAACGAGCCTGGCGTGCGGGCTGCGGAGGCGGCGGCACAAAAGCTTTGACAGGTTTAGGGATTGCGATTGCCTGGTTGGCCTCCAGAGCGCGCTTCAAATCACCATTCGGCGTTTGAGGCGAGGTGTTGAGCTCGGGCGCACGAGGCGCCTCGATCTCCGGCCGCACTTCCTTCTGCGGCTCCGGCGGCGCAACCACCGCGGTGTTCATTCTGGCCACCACGTTCGGAGCTGGTATATCATGGTGAATCTCGAGCTTCGGTACCGGTTGCCAAATAAATTGCTTGGAAGATTTCGCTTTCGGCGACATCGCGATAATCGCTTCCCGCGATAGCTCTCGGCCGCGTGGCTTCGGGAACGTTCCTATTCTCTTCGCGGGATCTACGTCCGGCAGCGGTTCCTTTCGAAAGTTGTACCAAATGATCTTGTGCCCTTCCGGATGCACCAGTTCGTCGTAGATGGGTCGTTTTGACTCGGAGTTCGTATAGGCCGGAATCAGGAAGAGAGACGCGACTACAACGCAGTGGAAACCGACCGAAAAAACAAAGGACCGTGGCCGAATCCGGTACCCCCGAGTTGCCTCTGGTCGCATCCTATCCGACTTGCTCCAGCGAATCAGTATCCGGAATGCCATGAGAGGGAAATTTCACGCCGCTTGCCGCTTCCATCAGCAGAATAGCAGACGGGCTTCATGGAGTATCAATCGACAGGACTGGAAAGAAAAAGAGATTCTATCCAACCGGTTACCGGAAATTATCCGAAAAGATAGAGTATCGGCGAAAGAAGGCAATTGTTTTCAACAGCTTGGTTGCGTTCCAAACAGGGCCCATAAATTGCTCAGCAGCTAGGTGCCTCGCATGCGAGTCCGTGTCCTCTATTTCTGTCCGCGCTGCGGCTGCCAAGCGTTCCGGCCATCGGCAGCCCGAGTTCGCAAAGATCCGATTCTCCGAATTCTTGGGGTCCATCCGCATCGTTGTCACATATGCAGACTCAGGTTCTACTTGTTCCGGCCCGGCATTCTAAGAGCCCTGGCAGGCCCGGTTGAAACTCCGGCTGCTGCCGAGCTCGAGGCGCAACCGCAGCAGTGACAGTAGGACAAGCCTCCGGCTTGTCCTCGGCAAGCCGGAGGCTTGCCCTACTCTGATATCCTAAAAAAGATCCTCTCGAGCGCGGCCCCGAGTCTCCTCGTTCCCATACGTTTATGAATGTGTTCGAACTAACGCGGGCGTTGGTGGACATCGAGTCCATTACCGAAAACGAGGAGCGCGTCGGTAACGCGCTATTCGCGCACCTCTCGGAGCTCGCTACGCGCCATGGCGGCCACGTGGAGCGCCTTCCAGTGGAGGCAAACCGTTTCCCGAACCGTTTCAATGTTCTGGCCTGGTGGGGCGATCCGGTGGTCACGCTCTCCACGCACATCGATACAGTGCCGCCCTTCTTCGCTTCGCGTGAGGACGAAACTCACATCTGGGGACGCGGTTCATGCGACACCAAGGGCATCATCGCGTCCATGATCTTCGCCACCGAAGAATTGTTGACGGAAGGCGTACGCAATCTGGCGCTTCTGTTTGTGGTGGGCGAGGAACGCAACAGCGCCGGTGCATTCGAGGCCGCGAAGCGTCCGCGTGGATCGAAATTCCTGATCAACGGCGAGCCGACCGAAAACAAGCTGGCGCTCGGATCCAAAGGCGCGCTCCGGCTGGAAGTGGTCGCCAGCGGCCGCATGGCCCATTCGGCTTACCCGGAGCTGGGCGATTCAGCCATCCTAAAATTGCTGGATGCGCTGAACACGCTACGTCATGTCGCACTCCCTACGGACCCAATCCTCGGAGCTAGCACGCTGAACATCGGGACCATCAGCGGCGGCCGCGCGCCAAACGTGATTCCGGATCAGGCGCGAGCCGAAGTGTTCATTCGCCTGGTTGACGACGGCAACGCCACACGCGCGGCCGCCCGAAAAGCCGTTAATGGCAAGGTGGATTTGAACGAAGTCCTGTTCGTGCCGGCCGTTCACCTAGGGTCGCTGCCCGGATTTGAAACAACAGTGGTTGCCTACACCACCGACATTCCATCTTTCGGCGAAAGCTGGGGCCGGCCCTACCTGCTCGGACCTGGCTCCATTCATGTCGCCCACACGTCCGAAGAACGCATTCCAAAGCGCGAGATACTGGAAGCAATCCAAATCTACAAGAGGATGGTCAAGCAGTTAATACAGTGAACCCGAGAATTGAAGTTGGAATCCTAGGCGCAACCGGCATGGTGGGCCAGGAATTTATAACCTTCCTCGAAGGTCATCCGTGGTTCGACATCACGTGGCTGGGCGCGAGCGACCGCTCGGCCGGGAAGCCTTATCGCGAGGCCACCAACTGGCGGCTGGACGGCGCCATGCCGGCAAGCGTCGAAGGCATGCACGTGGAAGAGTGCAAGCCCGGGAACGCCCCTCGCCTGGTTTTTTCAGCTATGGACGCCTCAGTAGCCACTGAGATTGAGCAGGCGTTTGCGCAGGCTGGCCACGTAGTGGTATCGAACTCGCGCAATCATCGCATGGACCCAGATGTTCCGCTCCTGATTCCAGAAGTGAACCCGGATCATTTGAAGATCATTCCGCTGCAGCAGCGCCACCGCGGATGGAAGGGCCAAATCGCCACCAATCCCAATTGCTCCACGATAGTCCTGGCTATGGCGCTCGCGCCGCTGAAGCAGTTCGGCATTACGCGCGTGATGGCAACCACCATGCAAGCTCTCTCGGGCGCGGGCTATCCGGGCGTTGCGTCTCTCGATATCAACGGCAATGTAATTCCGTACATCGCTGGCGAAGAAGAGAAGATGCAGCGCGAGACGCAGAAGATCCTGGGCGATTTCACGGGCGACAGCATCCGTCCGCTGGCAGCCAAGGTCAGCGCGCAGTGCAATCGTGTGCCTGTGGTGGACGGCCACATGGTCGCGACCAGCGTCGAGCTGGAGCAAAAGCCGGGAACAGCGGAGTTCATCCACGCGATCGAAAGTTTCAGCAGTTTACCGCAGGAACGCAAACTGCCCAGTGCGCCGCCGCACCCTCTGATTTATCTAACAGAGCATGATCGGCCGCAGCCGCGCCGGGACGTCGAGCGCGAACGCGGAATGACCGTGTTTGTCGGACGCCTGCGCGAATGCCCGGTGTTGAATTATAAATTCATCGCGCTTGGCCACAATACTGTTCGGGGCGCGGCCGGAGCAGCGGTGTTGAACGCCGAGCTGATGTATTCGGAAGGCCTGCTGGACTGATGATCGTCATGAAATTCGGCGGCACGTCCGTCGAATCCGCGGCGGCTCTCGAACGCGTAACCGGCATCGTAAAATCCAGGCTGCACCGCAA
>PMUN01000142.1:8317-20369 GCA_003166875.1 Bryobacterales bacterium
GGCGAACTCACCCCGCGCTCCATTGACGCCATCTCGAGTTTCGGCGAAAGGCTCTCCAGCCTCATCGTTACCAATTTCTTCAATCATCACGGGTTGAACGCCGTCCATGTGGATTCTCGCAAGCTGATTGTCACCGATCGGCGGCACACCCAAGCTGTTCCGCTGCTCGACGTCACGTATGCCAAGCTGGCTGCCGTGATTCCGCCTCTCGCCGAACATCGCGTGGTGGTGATGGGCGGTTTCATTGGCGCGACAGAGGACGGAATCACCACTACGCTCGGACGAGGCGGCTCCGATTTTACTGCCTCCATTGCCGGCGCAGGCATCGGCGCCGAAGAGATCCAGATCTGGACGGACGTGGATGGAATGTTGACGGCCGATCCGACGGTTTGCCCGGACGCGCACCGCGTGAAGGTGATCTCTTTCACGGAAGCCGCGGAGCTGGCCTATTTTGGCGCGAAGGTGCTGCATCCCGCCACTGTCCTTCCGGCCATCGATCGAAACATTCCGGTGCTCATCTTGAACTCTCGGCGGCCTCAGGTGGAGGGGACGCGGATTCTGTCGGAAGGCGTTGCCAGCACCAACGCCGTGAAGTCCATCGCCTGCAAAAGCAAGGTGATGGTGCTCAACATACGATCCACGCGCATGTTCATGGCGCACGGTTTCATGCGGCGGATTTTCGAGATTTTCGATCGGCACGAAACTTCGGTGGACATGGTGGCGACATCCGAGGTCAGCGTATCGCTCACGGTGGACGAGACCGGACGCCTGGAGGGAATCCTGGGCGAGCTGCGCGAGTTTTCCGAAGTTTGGGTGGACGAAAATCAAGCTATCATTTGCATGGTGGGCGAAAACATCCGGCGTACTCCAGGAGTGGCGGCGAGAATCTTCAACGCGCTGGGGAGCATCAACGTGCGCATGGTATCCCAAGGCGCTTCCGCGCTCAATCTAGGTTTCGTGGTGGCGGGAGAGGATCTGACGGCAGCAGTACAGGCGCTGCATCGCGAATTCTTCACCGAATTAGATCCGGCGGTCTTCGATGCCTAAGATTTGGCAAGCTGAATACCTGCCCCACGCTGCAGAGTGGCGCAGGCGCTTTCGCCTGCGAACGAATTTTTATGCCTAACCTCGCTATCGTCGGCTACGGCAAAATGGGCCGGCTCATCGATCAACTTGCCCACGAATACGGATTCACCGTCACCGCCCGTATCGATGTCGATCGCAACGAATCGCTACAAGGCGCCGATGTCGCAGTGGAATTCTCCGTGCCTTCCTCAGTTGCTGGCAACGTGGCGAAGATTGCCGCGCTTGGAATTCCGATCGTGGTCGGCACCACCGGCTGGCTCGAGCACCTCGATGAAGTAAAAGCGATCGTCGGCAAAAACGATACGGCGCTGGTCTGGAGCCCGAACTTTTCGATAGGCGTGAACGTCTTCACTCGCCTCGTAACCGAAGCCGCGCGTTTGTTTCAAAACGAAAAAGAATACGGCGCGTGGGCCTGGGAGATTCATCACGTCACTAAGAAAGACGCACCTTCGGGTACGTTGCTGAAGCTGGTGGAACAGATGCGCGCTTCAGGATTCAACCGAGCTATCGACGCCAGCTGCAACCGCGCGGGGACTCATCCTGGAACGCACGAGATCGGTTTCGATTCCGCCGCCGACACCATCACGCTGCGGCACACCGCCCGCAACCGCGAGGGTTTCGCCCGCGGCGCTCTGAAAGCGGCACAATGGATTATCGGACGCAAAGGCTGCTACGAATTCAGCGACGTCCTGTTTGGAGGTTGACATGCCAGGGGTTGAAATGAAATTTGTAGGTTGCGGCACCGCCCTAGTTACTCCCTTCCGCAAAGATGGCTCGTTAGACGAATCCACACTGCGATCGCTGGTGAAGCGCCAGATCCATCAAGGTATCAACTTCCTGGTTCCGTGCGGGACGACAGGTGAAAGTCCCACACTCACGCACAAGGAACATCTTCGAGCGGTCGAGATCACGCTCGAAGAAGCCAAGGGCCACGTGCCGGTGCTGGCGGGCGCGGGCGGGTACAACACGGCTGAGGTGATCGAGCTCGCCAAAGAGATCAAAGCCATGGGCGCGGACGGCATTCTCTCCGTGACGCCTTACTACAACAAGCCAACTCAAGAGGGACTGTACCAGCACTATAAGGCGATCGCTCAGGCGGTGAAACTTCCGGTGATTGTCTACAGCGTGCAATCCCGCACCGGCGTCAATGTCGAGCCCGCAACCTTGAAGCGGCTCTCCGAAGTAGAGTACATCGCCGGGGTGAAAGAAGCGTCCGGCAACATCGGTCAAATGGCAGCGGTGCTGCATCTGGTTCCTCCCAATTTCACGGTGCTCTCGGGCGACGACGCGATTACCATTCCGCTGATCGCGCTGGGCGGCCGCGGCATCGTTTCCGTGGTGTCCAACGAAATTCCCGCGGAGATGACTGCGCTTGCGCAATACGCGCTGGCCAACGATTTCGCCGCTGCGCGCGACCTGCAGCGCAAATATCTGCCGCTGATGGATGCGAACTTCGTGGAGTCGAACCCGATTCCAGTCAAGGCGGCGCTAGCGCTAATGGGATTGCTCGAACCAGTGTGGCGGCTTCCGATGTGCCCTCCTGCTCAAGCCAATCTCGCGAAGATCGAAAAGGTGCTGGAGGCTCTCGGATTGCTGGCCGGCCGGAGCGTTCATGCAGGCTGAGATCGAGCAGCTCTTCGACCAACGTCCTCAAATTTACAGCGAAGAACATTTCCAGCTCTTTCAGAAATTCAAGCAGGCACTGAATGCGGGCGAGATTCGCGCGGCCGAGCCCGACCCTTCCACCAAAACCGGATGGCGCGTGAATGCGTGGGTGAAGAAGGGTGTTCTGATCGGCTTCCGCATGGGCGTTACCGTGGACATGTCCATCAACACCGTGCGGCAGCCGTGGTTCGACAAGGCCACGTTTCCCGCGAAACAGATCGGCGTTGGCGACGGCGTGCGGATCGTCCCCGGCGGTTCCAGCATTCGCGACGGTTGTTACATCGGCCAGGGCGTCACCTGCATGCCGCCAATGTTCATCAACACTGGAACCTGGGTGGGCGACGGCACCATGATCGATTCGCACGCCCTGGTGGGAAGTTGCGCGCAAGTGGGCTCCAATTGTCATATTTCAGCCGCCGCGCAGATCGGCGGAGTACTGGAACCGGTGGGCGCGATGCCGGTAATCATTGAGGACGAAGTGCTGGTGGGCGGAAACTGCGGCGTGTATGAGGGGACCATCGTCAAGCGCGGCGCGGTGTTGGGAAGCGGCACAATTCTGAACCGGTCCACTGCGGTCTATGATGTTGTGCGCGGCGAGATTTACCGCTCGAGCGAGGACGAGCCGCTCGTGATCCCCGAACGTGCCGTGGTCGTGCCGGGATCTCGCGCCATCACCATAGGTCCGGGCAGAGACTGGGGCCTCTCGCTCGCCGCGCCCATCATTGTGAAATATCGCGATTCAAAAACCGACACCAAAGTTCAGCTCGAGGACTTACTGAGGTAATCGAGCGTCGCGCGCGCGGTTTTTTCCCAGGTGAACTCCGCCGCCCGCTCTCGTGCCGCTTCGGTCGGGATCGTGCCCGCAGCCAGTCGCTCCAGCGCATCCCGAATTTCAACCTCGCTCGCGGGATTGAAATAATGAACTGTCGATCCGGCGATTTCCCTCAGAGGCGGAATATCGGAGCAAGCCACCGGCACTCCCGCGGCCATCGCCTCCAGCACCGGCATTCCAAATCCCTCGAAAGTTGACGGATAGATGAACCCACGCGCCCCTCGAAACAGCTCGTATAGTTCCGCGCGCGGAATCCATCCGGTAATCTTCACCGAATCCCCCGCCATCTCCTCAACTTGGCGCGCCGCAAATCCGCGCACCCCAGTCATCACCAAGTAGGGTAAGCCTCCGGCTTGCCCAAACGCTCGCAAGAGCGTGATCAAATTCTTATGCGGATGCGAAGTAGAAACACAGAGTAAATAATCCTTAGGCGCCCTCGCTCGGGCAATCTCAAAAAACTCCCGCTCCACCCCGTGATGAATCACCCGTGACTTAACCCCGTAGTACCGTTCCAAATCATCGCGCGTAGCCCCAGACACCGCAATCAATCCACGCGACCGCCTAGCCGACGCCCACAAAAACAGATTCCAAAACGGCAGATCGAACCAGCGAAAATATTCCGGATGCCGCTTGTGTTGCAAATCGTGAAACACCGTAACCATCGGGCAACCGCAAATAATCGGCGCAGTGAATCCCGGGTTGAACAGCACGTCCAAACGATGCCCGCTCACGGCAAATGGCAGAATGAGCTGCTCCCAAAGAATTCGAGCCGGCCGAAACGCCGCGTTAACGCCCTGAGGCGCGTTGACGAAATTCGCGTGCCGAGGCACCAGGTCTGCGCCAGTCTCGCGATTGGTGAACACAACATATTGGTTCACCGAATCAATCTCGGCCAGAGCCGTCAGCAGATTTCGGAGATAAATCTCGGTGCCGCCCACACCTCCAGGAATCAAGTAAAGCGCGTTCACTCCGATGCGCAGCATCTACTGACCGAGGCGCGTCAGCCCGTCGCGAGCCGCTTGGTTGTATTGCAAGTCATCGATCCCGAGCGCCCGCCGGTATTCCTCGGCCGCCCGCGCCTTGTCGCCTTGCACCTCATAGATGTTGCCGCGGTACACATAGGTCATTTCGAATTTGGGATTCAGCCGCTCGGCCGTTGCCAGCGCGTCCAAGGCTTCAGGATATTTGCGCTGCTTGCCATATTCCATGCCGATCTGCGAATACACATGCGCGTTCTTAGTAATGGACGCAGCCTGTTCCAGCTTGACAACGGCCTCTTCTGGATTTCCCGCGCAGTCACAGGCCAGCGCCCAATCAACTAAGAGCTCGAATTTAGGCTTATCGAGCAGCGACGCCTTCGCGTACTCCTCCACCGCCTCGCCACAGCGCCCGGCGTGATAGTATGCGAACGCCAATTGAAATCGCGGACGCCACTTCGCCGGTGACTTGTCCGTTGTATCTTTCCAGATATCCACCACGCTGCTATACAACTGGTTTCGTTGATAGGCGAGCGCTCCCTCGGCCAGCAACACCAGGCCGAGCGCGGCGATCAGTGTAGCCTGGCGAGACTTCCAACGCCTCAGAAATTCCACGGTGATGAAGAGCAGCCCGATGAAAGGCAGATACAAACGATGCTCCACCTTCAGATCGCGAATCGGCACGAATGACGACGTCGGCGCCATCAGAATCAAGAACGTGAACCATCCGTAGGAAGCCAGTGGGAAGCGCCGCCGGTAGATCCACGCGACAACCGACACCGCGATCAATCCGATCAGTCCAAAGATCGCGCCCTGCTCCAGCACACCTCGTGACACGTGAACATCATAATCGAGATTCTGGCTGAACGGCAGCAGAAACATCCGCACGTAATCCCAAATCACGCGGCACTCGGTGAAGAAGTACTGATACCACGTGAAATCCTTCAGACCGAACCCGGCGCTGCGCGATTGGCTCAAGATTCGGAAGACAAACCCCGCACCCACCGCCGCGCCGATCAAAATTGGAACGTACAGCTTCCAGTTGCGCCGGATGCCTGCGAATGTGAATCCGGGATTCCAATAATAGTCAGTGAGCAACAGGAGCGCCGGCAGCACCGCGCTGTGTTCTTTCGTAAGAAGGGCCGCGCCGAAAAGGATCAGGATCATCACAGTGCTTCCCACCCCTATGCTGGCGCTCTTGCGATAGAGAAAAACCACATAAGCCGCAAGTATGAAAAACAGGCTCAGCGTTTCCGACCGGCTGGCCACGTAGCTCACCGATTCGGTTTGTATGGGGTGAAACAAAAATAGTCCGGCCGAGAATACCGCAAGAATCTCCTGACGCCGGCTCTCCGCGCTGCTCCAACTCAGCACCTTTCGGATGGCCAAGTAAATCAGTGCTCCATTCAAAAAATGGAGAACAACATTCGTCATGTGATAACCGAAGGTGACTTCATTGCCGGATTCCTTGAAGTTCAGCCAGTAGCTGAACATCAGCAAAGGGCGCAGTCCTCTAAGCCAATCGCCGATCGGCAGGACATAGAAGTTCGGCAGCATGTACGGCAGGTAGGAATCGTCCAGCAGGAACGGACCATTCAGCGCCGGCGCATACACTTGATAGAGCGCGCAAAACGCGATGAAGAATCCGAGCGCATAGTGCCAAAGCTTCGCCTCGCGGGCGGGCGCGGCTTGAACCACGGTGGTCGCGGATCGCTTGGGCTTGTTGGCGGTTTTACTGCTTTTCATTCAAACTCTGGAGTTGAAATTCGAGAATGGCCATCCGCTGGGCCATGGCGATGTTGGCGTCCTTCAGATCGGAGATCACCACCGATAGCCGGTAAATCACCACCAGGAATATGACGAAAACGAGAATGAGCAACGCCAGCGGAGGATCCGTGAGTCCAAGCTCGGTGGCGATCCAATACAGCGCGCCAGGCGAGCGTGAAAGCACCAGCAGGATAAAAGCCGCGCCCAGCCAGCTCACCGAGTATTCCACGCGAATATGCGAGCGGCGGACAGAAAACAGAACCACAGCCATCAAAACCAGGCTGAGAATGGTCATCACGTTCAACAAGCGATCCATGTTTAGTCTTTCCTCCGGCGGCCTTCAAACTTCAGGATGTTCACAAACACGCCCAGCAGAACGTGGATGATGTAATACAACGATTTTATCGCGGTAATGCTGCTGCGCCCGGCTTTGCGCTTCCGCATCCGCACCGGCACTTCTTCAAAGCGGAATCGCTTGCGCTGCAGCACCACCAGCGCTTCGATTTCCGGATATTCCAGAGGGAAACTTCCGCTGAATACTCGAAGCGTATCTCGATTGACGCCCACGAATCCGGAAGTGGGATCATGCACGGGTTTTCCCAGAATGGGCCGCAGCAGGAGGCGAAAAACCCAGATCCCGATACCGCGCACAGTGCTGGTGTGCGTTCCATTGTTCTGATAAAAGCGCGAGCCGATCACCATGTGACATCCGGTCTTCTGCAGCACGGCCAACAATGCGGGAATATATTTCGGATCGTGCTGCCCGTCGCCATCCACGCGAATCACGTAGTCGTAGCCCAGCTCGAAAGCCAACTTGTATCCAGCCTGAACACAGCCGCCCAGCCCTAAGTGGTGCGGCAACCGCAGCACGTCCGCGCCAGCAGATTTTGCTTGGGTGTAAGTGTCGTCGCGCGACGCGTCGTCCGCCACCAGAACCGGAACCTGCGGCACTACCTGATTCACTTCGCGGATCACGTCCCCGACAGCGCCCTCTTCGTTAAAGGCGGGGATCAGGATCATGAGCTGATTCGGTTGTGTCGCCCTTTTCACAGCGCGGCCACCTGACGCGGGCTGATGGAGAAGCGGCGGATCAATCGGCGAAACTGCTTGGGCGTGAATCGCCGCTTCATCCTGCGCCGCGCGTTCCATAGCGCCGGGAATCGCGCCAGCATCGCCAGATGAGCACGCAGCACGATGACGGGCAGCTGTCCGCCGCTATTCCCGGCCTGCTGGAAATCGGCCACCTTTCCGCGGCCTTGGAGCGCGTACACAACATGCCAGAAATATCGAGCCATCGTATAGAACGGCGCGCTCAGCAGATCCGGCAAGGGCAGATTTTTCACGGCAAGAAACAGACGATTCCGCTCCACATAATAAGCTTTCAGGGCCGACGCTTTGCCCGCCGAGTGCGAATAGCGATGCTCCACCATGGCGTCCGGCACGTATAAACACTCCCACGCCGCCCAGCGCGCGCGCAAGCCCAAATCCGTATCCTCACAGTATAGAAAGAAACTTTCGTCGAACAAGCCAATCTCGTCCAGCATCTCTCTGCGATAGAATGCCGCGGATCCCGAGGGCAGCAACACCTCCTGCCGCCGCGGATACGCTTCGGCCGCTTCCATGTGACCGCGCTGCTTGCTGCTGCCGTCCGCGCCGAGCAGCATGCCTGCCGAATCCAGCCGCCCATCACCGGCCAGCAGCACTCGCGACGCGCACATGCCAACATCCGGCCGCGCTTCCACCGCTCTCAGCAGAGATTCCAACCACTCCGGATGAGCGGTGGCATCGTCATTCAAAACCGCAAGAAATGTCGCCGTCGACGCATGAAAGGCCTGATTAAACGCCGCTCCGAAGCCCACATTGCTGTCATTCGAGATCACGCGGACGCCTTCCCGCGGCCCAACCGCCTTCCTCCCGCTGTTATCCACGACGATCACGTCGAAATCCCGGAAGGTCTGGCGGTCGAGCGAATCCAGGCATGCGTCCAGCGTTTCATCGGCGGCGAGTGTGGGCACCACCACTGTCACCGCCGCCCGGGTCACCGTTGGCTTCGCTTCGCTGGACCCAGATTCTCGTACCATTTCAAATTGTGAGTCGCGGAGCCGATGCAGGCGATATCAGGCCTGCCGTCCGCATTCAGATCCGCCACGGCACAAGCGGCTGCCGATATTCCACCGTCATCCAGCGTCTGGCGGTTCCAACGCTTCCCATCGAAACTATAAATGTAGACTCGCTGGGGCTGGCCGCGGAATCCGGCGATGATCTGATCCTCGCCGTTACTCTCAAGATCGGCCGTTACGATCGTATGTCCATCCAAGAGGCTAGCATCGATCACCTCCCGCTGCCACACGCCCGCAGTCGCGCGATAAACCGCAACTTGATTGCCGTGCCACGGCTCAATCGCCGCGAGGTATCGTTCTCTGCCAAGCTGACCCACGGCAACGTCGCTCGATCCACTCTTCGGCCACGGCGCAGGATCGCCTTTCGCGAGTTCAGTGCGAATCCAGCGGCCATCGGCGCCCAATTTGTATAGCTGAATCCCAGTGAATCCCGCACTCAGGATTTCGTCACGGCCGTCGTGATCCCAATCCACAATCGTGATGCAATGTACCAGGCCTTCGCTCGTATCGTCGATGATCTGCCGTTTCCAATCGCCCGGCCGGTAAAACACCAGCGGCACGTGATCGCGATAATCCGGCGCTTCCGCGTGCGCACCCGTGAGCGGCGCATTCACCACCACCTTCTTCCCGCTCCCGTCGATATCCGCCCAGCGTAGTCGGTGCGAAGTTGGCAGGCGATCAATTTCCGTAATTGTCCAGAGCTGGCGCGGATCGCCGTTGTGCTTCAGGACCGACACAATCCCGATGCTCTCCTTAGCCCGCATGGAGAACTCATGCGCCAGCACGATCTCGGGAATCCCGTCGCCATCGACATCCCAGGCAGCCAGATTGATCATGCCGTGCAGATTTCGAGCGATGACATGCCGCTCCCAAGTGGGATTCTCAAACCAGACCAGCTCGGTCATCCCGCTGGCCAGCGCAATCAGATCCATCTTGCCGTCGTGATTCACATCGCAAGCCACCACCTGGTAGCCACCTTTCAGGTCAGTGGCGATGATATGCTCGCGAAATTCGACAGGGGCTGCAGCTAGCTTCATAATGAGTAAAATGGCGGTGACCACGTAGCGCACGCACCCATGCGTGCCGCGTTCACACTCGTGTGAACGCCCTGGACTTCGAGTTACCATAAAAGTTTGCGCCAACACTTACTCTACATTCTGATGGCTGCGCCGTTGCTAGCGCAATCCCCATCGCATCTCGACAACATCCGCCAGCTCACCTTCGGCGGACAAAACGCCGAGTCCTACTGGGCGCCGGATGGGAAGCGGCTGATCTTCCAATCCACGCGAGACAAGCTGGAGTGCGACCAGATTTTCATCATGAACGCCGACGGATCGGACCAGCACATGGTCTCCACCGGCAAGGGACGCACCACTTGCGGCTACTTTCTTGCGGACAATAAGCACATCCTGTACGCCTCCACGCATGAGGCGTCGGATGCCTGCCCTCCCGCGGCCGATCGCAGCAAAGGCTACCTGTGGGCCGTTTATCCCGGCTACGACATTTATCTCGCGTCGGACGATGGCAAAATCGAAAAGAAGCTCGCGAGCGCGCCCCGTTACGATGCCGAGGCGACGGTGAACTGGAAAACCGGCAAGATCGTGTACACATCCATGGCGTCCGGCGATATCGACCTGTGGACCATGAACTCCGACGGGTCCGCGAAAAAGCAGATCACCAAAATGGAAGGCTACGACGGCGGCGCCGTATTTTCGCGCGATGGGAAGCACCTGGTGTGGCGCGCCAATCATCCCGCGACGCCCGAGACCGACAAGAAATACCGCGAATTGCTTGCGGAAAATCTGACTTCGCCCATGAAGATGGAACTCTTTCTCGCAGACGGCGACGGCAAGCACGCGCGTCAGATTACCGATTACGGCTGCGCCAGCTTTGCACCCACCTTCACGCCCGATGGCCGCAAGATACTGTTCTCGTCGAACAAGCACGATTGCGACGGCCGCAAGTTCGAGCTGTACATGATCAACCTGGACGGCTCGGGCCTGGAACAAGTAACGAATTTCGGCGGCTTCACAGCCTTCCCGGAAATCTCACCGGACGGCACAAAGCTGGTGTTCGCATCCGACAAGGACGCCAAGCAGCGCTACGAATTCAATATCTTCACCGCGGATTGGAAGTAAATTTTAGGGCCGCGGATGAACGCGAATAAACGCGACTGAGAACAACTGTCTTATCCGCGTTCATTTGCGTTCATTCGCGGCCAAGAGGTTTTCGTTCGGATTACGGCCGCGGCCAGCAGCAGAGCACCCAGAACATACACACCCGCAGTCAACATAATCGCCGCACTCAAGCTCGACCTCTGTGCCACAAATCCTACCGCGACCGGTGCGATGCCGCCGCCCAGCCATCCGGTCATGTTCATGAGACCCGCCGCGCGTCCGCGGGCTTCGGCCGGGATCACGTCGAAGATGGACGCGAAAATATTCGCATCGTAAATCCCTTTGAAAAATCCCCATGCCGTCAGCGCCACGATGAGCAGCGGAACGGAGCGCGTCCACCCGCACAGCACCACAAACGGCGCGCCGGCGGCCAATCCAATCGCTTGCACCAACATCCGTCCACCCGGCATCTTCCGTCGCAACACGTCCGCCCACCAACCTCCCGCGGGCGACCCGGCCATGCTGGCCAGTTGTACGAAAAGCGTCGCGGTCAGTCCCGAAGCGGCGAGCCCAAGATTGAATTTATCGTGTAGGAAAGTGGGCATCCACGAGAGCAACACCAATGCCACGAAGTTGGCGCAGAGAAAAGCGGCCATGAGCAGCAGCGCCGTCGGGTTGAGGAAATCGCTCCCTTCCGGTCGCGGCTCGGTTGCTGTGCGTTGGGGTTCAACCAGCCATTTGTTGAGCGCCAGTCCCAACACAATCCCCAATCCACCGAACACCACAAACGACCAGCGCCAACCGTAACGTTGCCCGATCAAGCCAGCGAAGAAACCACCGGCGATGGTTCCGATATAAACGCTGGTTTGGTGCAAGCCCAGCGCGCGCGACCGCGTGGCTTGACCGTGATAATCGCTCAACAGCGACATCGACGCCGGGAAATAGAATGTCTCCCCCAGGCCTTCAGCACCTCGGAAGAAAAGCAGCGTGCCGAAGTTGCGGGAGAACGCCGTTGCCATACAAATCAGGCTCCAGACGTGCAGCCCACCCAGGATTACGGATTTCCGGCGCAGACGGTCCACGATGGCGCCCGCGAACGGAGCACTCAACCCATATACCCACGCGAATGACGAGCCGAGCAGGCCAAGCTGCACCGGATCGAGCCCGAATTCTTTCTTGAGCAGCGGGAAAACCGAGAAGATGGCCTGCCGGTCGGCGTAATTGAAAAACGCGATCCACCACAGCATGGCGACCGCGTACCATTTGTAGCGCCCCAACATCTAGCGCCGTGGGGGGGGGNNCCCACTTAGGTGCATGCTAAATGTCGGCAATCTTCAGCTCTCCCAACGATTGAAACAGACTCTTCGCCCCTTGCGCCATCAACCCAATGTCCGTCGCGGTCTGAAAAAGCTGAAAACCCTGCTCCCGGTACTCCGCGATCTGTTGCGCCGTACCCGCCGGCCGCCCGAGAAATTTACCGTGCTTCTT
>PMUN01000236.1 GCA_003166875.1 Bryobacterales bacterium
GTGCGAACGCGGCAAACACGAGTGTTCGCGCCACGCGCGTAGCGCACGCATTCTTGCGTGCCGCGTCGCCTCTCCTGGCGACGCACGGCAGTAGTAAAGATTCAGATCGGACAGCCTACTACGGGCGTTTTCGCGGCGCGGGCGTAATCGCATCCCCGGTATAATCGCGCGGCAGCGTTTCCCAATCGGGGCGCGTGATACCGTTGAGATCGTACACCACCTTGCCGTCGCGCAGCGTCAGCTCGCACGAGAGCTTGCGATTGCCGCGCAGCTTCGCTCCATAGGTGTCAATGAAACCGAAATCTCCGGTTTCGACCTTCAGCACCGCGACATCCGCCGGCGCACCCACCGAAAGGTTCCCGAGCTCGTCGTGATGAATCTCGCGCGCCGGGTTCCAGGTGGACCGCGCCACCACATCGTCCATCGAAACGCCCATCACCAGAAACTTGCTCATCACGTTCAGCATGTCTTTCATCCCGCCGTTCATGCTGCCTGTGTGGAGGTCCGTGGAGAGGGAATCGGGCAGGAATCCTTCCTTGATGGCAGGCACTGCGATGCGCCACACAAAGCTTCCGCCACCATGCCCGACATCGAAGATGACGCCGCGCTTGCGAGCTTCCCACATCGCGGGATTCACGTGCCCGGTTTCGTCCTGTTCGTTTCTCAGTCCGGAATAGCAGTGCGTGTAAATGTCGCCCGGCCGAAGCTTCTTGGTCACCAACTCACTCATGGGACGCTCCGGGCGGTTGGTTCCAAAATCCACCATCACCGGAATATTGGCGATGGTTCCCGCTTCTACCGCTTGCTCCACGGGAGTCCATTCGGGGCCCGCGTAGTGCGCCGTTTTGATGCCTATGATCAATCCCTTGTAGCGCAGCGCCATCTCAGCCGAGGGTTTCGCTTCCATGTCCGCGAGAACATTCTCGTACTTCGCTCCACGCATTCCAGCGCCGACAATATTCAAGAACGCCAGCACCCGCGTCTTAGATCGATCGATGACGCGCTGCTTGAAATCCTCAAAGTTTCTCCAGCCCGCGCAGCCGGCATCGGCCACCGTCGTAACGCCGGCGCGGAAAGTGAATCCGTCCGGATATACGCTAAGGTCTCCAGCGTAGGATCCAGGCTCACCAGTGCCGGCGTAGACGTGGACATGGATATCCACCAGGCCGGGCGTGACGTAAAGTCCGCGCACATTGACAACCTTCAACGCTTGCGTGGGATCGATATGCTCAGCCACGGCGGCGATCTTTCCATCGCGGATAGCAACGTCCCGCACCGCACTGATCTTGTTCTTGGCGTCGATAACGTGACCACCCTGCAGAAGCAAATCGTATTGATTCTGGGCGAAGCAGGTAGCGGCCATAAAAAGAATTAGAGTGCTCTTATGCATGCGTCTCCTTAAGAGTACAGCCGATCGTGGCTCGATTCCTTATCCCACTCCGGCGTCGGCTCAAAATATCCAGGTTCGAACAGGTGCTGCTTCATTACTTCATCGTTGAGCGTGACGCCCAATCCAGGCTTCTCGGGAACCTTGATGAAGCCGCGGCTCACAATCGGTTTCTCCACACCCTCCACCAGGTCGCCCCACCATGGTACTTCGACGGAGTGGTTCTCCAGCACCAGGAAATTCTCGGTGGCTGCCGCGCAGTGGACGTTCGCCATGCAGGAAACCGGCGTCCCCGCAAAATGCATACACATGCCCACGCCATATTCCTGAGCCATGTCGCCGATCTTCTTGGTCTCGAGAATTCCGCCTGAGGTCGCAAGGTCGGGATGAATCAAATCCACCGCGTGGGCTTTGCAAAGCTCGGCGAACGGCTCCTTCAGGTAAATATCTTCGCCGGTCAGCGTGGGAACATCGATGGCATCCGTGATCTTCTTCCAGAGGTCGGTGTAATACCACGGAATCATGTCCTCCAACCACGCCATGTTGTATTTCTCCAGGCCCTTGCCCAGCTTGATGCACGAATTCACGCCGATGTGCCCGAAGTGATCAGCCGCCAGCGGCACGTCCATGCCGATAATTTCCCGCACCGTCGCTACGTAGTCGGCCATGGCAGCTACGCCGCGATCCGTAAGCTCGATGCCTGTGAATGGATGCTGAACCTGCGTCACGTCGCGCGTTGGATCCATGCCGAGCGGGTGCGTCACCATGCCAGGTTGCGATTGGATGAGATCGATACCCAGGTCCATCTTGAGCCACGTGAAACCTTGCTCCATCCGAATCTTCAATCGTTGGCCATAAATCTTGGGATCTTCCGATTCCACAGTGTCGGCGTAGATGCGGATGCGGTCTCGAAATTTTCCGCCCAGCATCTGGTAGACCGGGACGTTGTAAGCCTTGCCCGCCAGATCCCACAGCGCCATTTCGATTCCGCAGACACCACCGCCCTGCCGCGCGTGAAAGCCGAACTGCTTGATCTTGCGAAAAATCTTGTCGACGTTGCAGGGATTCTCGCCCAAAATACGGCTCTTGAGCATCAGCGCGTATGTCTTCGAAGCGCCATCGCGAACTTCGCCCAGCCCATAGATGCCCTGATTGGTATCGATGCGTAGGACCGGGCAAGTCATCGGCGCACGCGCCACCGTGGCTATCCGCAGATCCGTGATCTTGAGATCGCTTGGACGCGATGCCGTATTGGTGTGCTGCATCAGGGCGTCCAGCGTTTCGTCAGCCCAGAACGTCGCCGCAGCCACGGCAATACCCGACTTTACAAAGCCTCGTCGGGAGCGAGTGAGGTCCGGTTTCTTCATGTCGACTCCATCATTCCGTGATGATCCGATCCGCCCATTCCACCAGCGAGACAAAGATGGTGGGGTTGCCAGATTTCGCTCCCCACTGGGTGAGGTCCGCTTCGGTGATCGCTCTCGCGCGCGAGCAAGCTCCGCACGCATAGATCTGAATGTTCCGGCCGGCAACTTTTTCGAGCGTTTCCAAGAGCGGCGGCCATCCCACCGGCACGACGGCGCTGGCCACCGTCTTGCGCATCACGTTGACCGCTTCGCCTAACAGGAAAATCTGCACCTGGTGCCCGGCCTCCGCAAGAGCCAAGCCGTGCAGGAAGGGAAACGCCGCCTTGGTTGGATCGTCGGAGCCCCAGGCGCTCTTCATCAGGATTTTCAAAACTGGGCGGGCTGTCTTCTGCGCGGCCCATCCGGGCAGCGGGGCAAACGGCAACACGGCTATGCGGGATAGGAAAGATCGGCGTAGTGCCATTGCATCCTCCTTTGACTTCCTATTCATGATATTCTCTTCCGGGAGAAAGTTATGCGACCGAAAGTCCTTTGGATCATCGCGCTTCTGGCAGCGGGAGCCGCCCAGGCGCAAATCTTCACGCTCAGCCGCGACCAGATCATCGAGTATACCGCTAAGAATCCCTTCGAGAGATTTGCAGATGGCCGCCCCAAGGTGCCTGACGCGCTGCTTGAGAAATTCAAGGCCATGAGCGTGGAAGAAGTATGGACCATCCTGGATCGTGTTGGCTACAAAAACCAGTACGAAGGACACTGGCAAATCCTGCATCCGGAGAAGAAATTGATCGGGCGCGCGGTAACGGCGCAGTTCATGCCGTTTCGGCCGGACGTCAACGAAGTGCTGGAATCAAAGGCCAAGGCGCGGGGCGGCCGCAACAATAACCAGTATGTGATCGACATGCTCGGTCCCGGCGATGTAATCGTAGTCGACCTCTTTGGCAAGGAAGAAGGCGGCACATTCGTCGGCGACAACCTGGCCACTTATGTCTATCAGGCCACCAAGACCGGCATGGTGGTTGACGGCAGCGTGCGCGATCTGGAGGGCATCTTTCCCATTGAGATGGCCGCATATTTCCGCGCGGTTCATCCCACGCCCATCGAAAACGTCATGCTCACGGGCATCAACGTTCCGATACGGATCGGCGGCGCAACCGTGATGCCAGGCGACGTGGTCTTTGGTGATCGCGAAGGAGTCTACTTCGTGCCGCCGCATCTGGTGGAGCAGATCGTGAAGAACGCCGACGAACTTCACATTCACGACGAATGGACTCAGATGATGATGAAGACGGGCAAATACAAATCAAGCGAGATCTATCCATCGCCCAAAGATCCCGCGCTGAAGAAGCAGTATGAAGAGTACAAAAAGAAGCGGATGGGCGAGGCGCAGCAGTAAAATTCAATGACAGGCTTTTCCCATAGTCCGAACCAGAGAGCGGAATACAGTGGGGAGCGGCGTTATGATACTGCCCACGCGGTCCTGTTGAACTTCGTTCCAGATTTCGCTGGCGTATGACTGTAAATAGTTCCGCCGCTATCTCCGTCTGTCGCATGCACAACCGCTGCACCGTTTTCATCCGCCATCTTGGCGTCAACCACCTCTTTCGTCGTAATCCTGAGCCGGGCCAACACCCGTCTCGCGGATATAAGCTACCAGTTCTCCGGCCACTGCTTGAGGTAATCCGTAAACGGACGGCGTGTCGGGCGTGATTTCACCTTCCGCCAAACCTTGAAGATGCCCGTGGGCTTGAAAGTCATCGCCTGGCCGGCGGCCGCCAGTGCCGCACAGGCGACCGTCGTCATCGCAGACACTATCCACGCTCGTATGGGTATGGATATAGACTTTCGAATATATCAGCGCGTCGTAGAGGAAAGTACAATGAATGACGTGTTTATCACGGCGAATACTCGGGCCACTGCCGGCGCTGCCCGCTCGCGCTACCAGTTCTTGGCAGGCGAAAGCGCCTGCCCCACTGTGCTGCACAGCTGTTGATCCAGAGAGTGGCACAGTGCGCTTTCGCCTGCGAACCGGTTGGCTGCTACGTCCGAATCCGCTCCAGCGCCTGCCCTACCGCGCGATGCGCTTCTAAAATAGATGTCCGGTGATCCATGATTCCGGCCAGATCGGAATTGGCAAAACTAATCCGATCGAAAGGCGTATTGCGCAGGACCTCGCCAGGCCCGTGCTTCCCGTCTTTCCCGAAGAAAAACCCGGGTTGCGCGCTCAGATAAGCGTGCCCCCAACGATTTAGAATGATGCCGGCGATATCGCGCCGGGCGTCGAACCCCAAGCTGCCGAACATAATGGTGAATTGTTCGCGAATTCGCTTCTCGTAGCCTCGAAAAGGCGTTCCGATCAGCTCCGCGCGCCCTCTGCTCACCTGCTCGCCAATGGACAGCTCCGGATTCGAGAACAGAATCTTGAGGGCGAGCACCACCGGAGAATCGGGCGATAGTGTGGGTGACACCGCGCCGAATGTGGCCAGCTTGCGAACTGCTGTATAGTTGCCGATGCCCTCGAACCATTGGCATTCACTGATCCCCAGCTTGTACAGAAAGCGCCAGTTCGTAACGGCCACATTCGCCATCAAACAAGGCGCGCGATAGAACTGCGCATACGCGTCGCGATGTGGCGCAGGCAGATCTTTCACAATATGCTTCGCGGTCCAGCTTCCACCAGCCACGATGACGCTGCGCGCCCGCACGCTCGCGAGCTTCCCATCGCGCGCGTAAACCACTTTGACCGCCCCAGCCTCATGCTGAACAGAAATCACCGTAGTGCGCAAGCGGATGCGCGACGTTCCCGGACGATCCAAAGCCGTGAAATCCACTGCCGTCCGCGCCACTGATTCGAGCGTCGCCGGGCCAGGAAGCGCATCCGGGATGAGCGCTTTCACAATGTGACGCGCTACACCGGCGTTCCCGCCGGGAAACATCTGCACGCCTTTCTCGCGGTCCCACGGCAGCAGCACATCGGCCGCATAATCCGCGTAAGCAGACAGTGCGTCAGCCCCCAACCCCGAGCCTCCGCCGCTGACTGGAGATAGGAAAGTACGAACGGTCTCGCGGCTCAGCCCGAATTTCTCCATCAGGTGTTGCTCGAAGCTCATGCTGTCCAGCCGCCGCGAGATTTCATCGCCGTGCTGTTTCGGTGGCTGAAAATCCGCCGCGCCGGACTGCATCTTCAGCAATTCCCGCCGCGCTTGCGAGGAAATCGGAGCGCCCTCCAGACCCTTCCCCCACGGATCCGTCAGCCACATCCCCGCTGATTTCCCAAAATGCGGTCCGAAAAAGAATGCGGAGTTGGGCCCGCCTTCCGGATACGGCGTCTTCGCAATCGGCAACGCGGGATCTTTTCCAGTCCAAGTCTGATAAGGAAACGGGTCCGGCGGGATTCCAATCGATTGGTAAAAGCCGGCCAGAAACGTACCGGCGAACGGCGGGAAATACATCGCGGAACCTTGATGCGCCATCACGTGTTGGCCGTCCACCAGAAACTCGTTGCCCTTCGCCTCGCCGCCGAAGATGGGATGATTCTCCAGCACCAGACAGGTTCTGTTTCTACCGCCCTGGCGCGCGAAAAACAGCGCCGCCGCCAACCCGCTGATCCCACCGCCCACCACCACGCAGTCGTACTGCTCGCCCGTGTCCGGAACATCGGCCGGCAGCGGCTCAAAGACATGATCGCGGATCTTGTGCGCCTCCGTCATTACCTCGAAAGTATTTCCGTTCGAATTGCTGTATTCGCCCACGCCGCCGTAGCCGTTCCAATCCGCCTGCGCCAGCAGTTCCATCGGACACGCTCCGGAAAGCAGCAATCCACCAGACGCCACAAGTGTCGAGTTCAAATAATCGCGGCGAGTTATGCCGGCATCCATTCCAAGCTTCTCGTCAGCAGCCATACGCGTGAACAGCATACCATTAGCAATAGCTGTGCCCGCATTGATCCTTCTAGATTTGCTGCTGGCCACGCGAATAAACGGATACAGAGACATCGCCGACGAAATCCGTGAGCACGGCATACCGGCTCGCCATATAATGGATTCTTGAAGCGCCGCTGGAATATCCCGATTTGGGCCGGATTCGCGATTGTGGTCCTGTCCGTTATCGGCTACATTCCGTTGTTTGCTCTCTTCCCCATCACTCGCGATGTTCCTTGGGTGAACTATTTGCTCTTCGTCGCAGGCGGAGTGTTGCTCGCTTTGGGACTGAAACGCGCCTATCGCGAATCCGACCGGTACCGTGGCAAGATCAGCGGACCGATTCTCAGTGTACTGAGCCTACTGATCGCGGGATTCTTTGTTTTTGGAATTCTTGTTCTCACCAAGCAATTGCCCGCGTCTTCCGGGGCGCCGCAGGTTGGCCAATCGGCCCCACAATTTACTCTCGCGAACATTGACGGAAAACAGATCGCCCTGGCCGATCTCTTGAAAGGCCACCGGGGCGTAATCTTGATCTTTTATCGCGGCTATTGGTGACCGTTTTGCAACTCCGAGGTGCGGGGTTTCGAGAAGCACCTCAACGAATTTCACCAGCACGGTATCGAAGTGGCGGCAATCAGCGTCGATTCGCCC
The DNA here is from genome assembly GCA_003166875.1 of Bryobacterales bacterium. Taxonomy (GTDB): domain Bacteria; phylum Acidobacteriota; class Terriglobia; order Bryobacterales; family Bryobacteraceae; genus Palsa-89. The sequence continues at coordinate 7,326 of PMUN01000236.1, forward strand.
CAGGAATCGAACCACCTCTGCCAGTCTCGCGGATACACATATCCGTTTCTTTCCGATCCGAATGCCGAGGTGATTCGCGGCTACGGAATCTTGCACGCCAAAGCGGGCGAGAATGGCCGCGACATCGCGCGGCCGGCCGAATTTTTCGTGGACTCCGCGGGAGTCATCCGCTGGGTGAACTTGACGGACGACCTGCGAATACGCGCCCGCCCAGAGGCTGCTCTGGACGTGATCCTGAGGCAGATCGGCGGGTAAGCGGCATATAATGACTGCTTGCCAATCCGAACACTCCTGATCGCGAACCGGGGTGAGATTGCGGTTCGCATCGCCAACACCTGCCGCGCCATGGGCATCTCGCCGGTAGTCGTGTTTTCGGATACCGATTCCGACGCCCCGCACACCCGCACGGGCGATCAAGCGGCCGCCATTGGGCCTTCGTATTTGAACATCGACCGGATCATCGACGCCGCGCGGAGAACGAGCGCTGACGGCATTCATCCTGGCTACGGATTCCTGGCCGAGAACGCCGATTTCGCCGATGCGTGTGAACGTGCCGGCATGGTTTTCATCGGCCCGTCACCCAATGTCATCCGCATGATGGGCCTGAAGACCGGAGGCCGGGAAATCGCGGCATCGGCCGGTGTTCCAGTGGTTCCAGCCTATGATTCCGCGAGCCGCGACATGCTGTTTCCAGTGCTGGTGAAGGCTTCGGCGGGCGGTGGCGGGCGTGGAATGCGGATCGTACGGGAGTCTTCCGAGCTCGCAGAGGCACTCGATTCCGCGCGGCGTGAAGCCGAGCGCGCATTCGGCGACGGCTCGCTGCTGATCGAGCGTTATATCGAAGATGCCCGCCACGTCGAATTCCAGATCTTCGGCGATTCGCACGGCAACCTGATCCACTTGTTCGAGCGCGATTGCTCCGTGCAGCGCCGTCATCAAAAGATCATCGAGGAAACTCCGTCGCCCGCGCTCGATGACGATCTGCGCCGCCGCATGGGTGACGCTGCCGTGGCTATCGGCCGCGCCATGGGCTACACCAACGCTGGAACCGTGGAGTTTCTCCTAGCGCCGTCGGGCGAATTCTATTTCATCGAAGTGAATACGCGCATTCAGGTGGAACATCCGGTGACGGAACTGGTTACCGGGCTTGACCTGGTGCGTTTGCAGATCGACATCGCGGAAGGCAAACAAGTCCCCAAGAATCCGCTCACCATCGGTCACGCGATAGAAGCACGGCTGTACGCCGAAGATCCTGGGAATAATTTCTTGCCATCTACGGGCATGATCCATCGCTGGCGGCCGCCCGAGAATGTGCGCGTGGATAGCGCTCTTCGGGACGAGGTCGAGATCGGCGTTCATTACGATCCGCTGCTCGCCAAAATCATCAGCTATGGAATGGATCGGGACACAGCGTTGCGGAAGTTAGTGTATGCTCTGCGGTCAACTTGCGTGCTCGGTGTAACAACCAATCGCCAATACCTGATCCAGATTCTGGAGAGCCGCGAGTTTCAGGAAGGCCGCGCTCACACGTCATTCTTGCCGGCCCCACGCGTTGAAGATGATGATGTTGCCATAGCCGCCGCAGTCCTGTACCTCGACCGGACACGCAAGACGCCGTTCCCGAATTACCGGAACAATCCCTACCGCGATCCATCGATAAAGCTGCGCGTTCGCAACGAAGAAACAACCGTCTACTGGAGGTGCCTGGAAAATGAGACATACGAGGTCCGTTGTGGCGCACGCACTCATGCGNNTCACACTCGTGTGAACGCCTCTCCGGAACAAATCACTCTCGAAACCAACGGGATAATCCAAACCTACGAAATCGCACAGTCCGCCGATCAGATCTTCGTGCATTCCCCGAGAGCCGACACCACCATTCAACGCCTCCCGCGTCACCCCCGCCCAGCCAGCGCGAGGCAGCACGAAACCGCGAACTCACCTATGCCCGGACAGGTTCTGCGCATACTTGTCCACGAAGGGCAAAAGGTGAAGACCGGCGATTCGCTGGTGGTGCTGGAGGCGATGAAAATGGAACAGACAATCCGAACTACAATCAACGGTAGAGTCCAATCTGTCCTGGTCAAGACCGGACAGGTTGTCGCGCCGGGCCAAATGCTGGTCGAAATCGGCGCGGAGGAGAATGAATCATGAGCCAAGTTGCCACCGCCACCGAAACAAGACAGGAGTTTCCCTACTTCACTGAAGAACACGAAATGATCCGGCAGACGGTGAAACGATTCTGCCGCGAAGAAATTGCGCCTTACGCCGAAGAATGGGACCACGTCGGCATCTTCCCGAAAGAGATTTTCAAGAAAGCCGCGAACCTCGGGCTGTTCGGAATTCGGATCGACCCCGAATGGGGCGGGCTTGGCTTGGACTGGTGGGCCACCGCAGCGTTCCTGGAATCGATGGCGTATGCCGATAGCGGCAGTATCGCGATGGCCTTGATGGTGCAGTCCGAAATCACGCTGCCCGTGCTCGACGAACTCGGCACGCGCGATCAGAAAGAGGAATTCCTGCGCCCCGCCGTAGCGGGTGACACGATCGCGGCGCTGGGCATCAGCGAACCCGGCGGCGGATCGGACGTGGCCGCGCTCAAAACCCGCGCCCGCATCGACGGCGATGAATTGGTAATTTCCGGGCAAAAGCTTTGGATCACCAATGGCACCCGCGCTGACTTCATCATTCTGGCGGTGCGGACCGGCGCCGAAGGGCACAAGGGCATTTCGCTGGTGTTGTTCCCAACGAAGACGAAAGGCTTTTCGGTTGGAAAGAAGTTGGAAAAAATCGGCAACATGGCGTCCGACACCGCGGAGTTGTTCTTCGACGAATGCCGCATTCCCGCCCGCAACGTGTTGGGCGAAATGAACAAGGGTTTTTACTACATCATGCACAACTTCCAGGGCGAGCGGCTGGCCGCTGCGCTAGGTGCGATGTCCAGCATGGAAAAATCGGTCCGCTACGCGCTGGATTATGGCGCCGAGCGAACAGCATTCGGCCAGCCCATCCGGCATTACCAGGTCTGGCGGCATCGTTTCGCCGAGCATCTCACTAACATCGAAGCCGGCAAATGGCTCACCTATCGCGCGCTCGATCTGATGAATCGCGGTCAGAAGTGCGTGCGCGAAGTCACCATGGCCAAGCTGTTCACTTCCGAGCTCTCGCAAAAAGTCACTTACGACTGCATGCAGATGTTCGGCGGTTTCGGCTACACCACCGAATATCCAATCGGCCGGGCCTGGCGCGACGTTCGCCTGAACACGATCGGCGCGGGAACGTCCGAAATCATGAAAGAGATCATCGCCAAGGAAGAGAAGCTGTGACGATGTCCCGTGGGGCGGACCCCCTGGTCNNTACCTGGGGGCCCGCCCCACCACAATGATCCGCATCGCCAACGGTCAGGGCTTTTGGGGGGATTCGCTCGAAGCGCCGCTCGAGCAGATGCGCCGCGGTCCGCTCGACTATCTGACTCTCGATTATCTGGCCGAAGTCACAATGTCGATTCTGCAGAAGCAGCGGTCGCGCGATCCGCGCGCCGGTTACGCACGAGACTTCGTGGAGATGATCGGGCGCGGAGCCGTGGACATCGCATCGAGCGGGATCAAGATTGTAGCGAACGCAGGCGGCGTCAATCCCGAGGGCTGCCGCGACGCTGTTGCGAAGGCACTGAACCATAAAGGAACCAGGATCGGCGTGGTGGCCGGAGACAATATCCTCGGGCGCTTGGAAGATCTGATCGCCCGTGGCGTGGAACTGAAGAGCATGGACACGGGCGAGCCGCTCGCGTCCATCCTTCCGCGTGTACAGAGCGCTAATGTCTACTTCGGCGGAGAACCGATCGCGCACGCTTTGGCCCAAGGTGCGCAGATCGTCATCACGGGCCGCACTACCGATACAGGATTAGTGCTTGGCCCCATGCTGTACGAATTCGGATGGAAGGCGGACGAGTGGGACAAGCTCGCCGCAGGCACCATCGCCGGCCACACGGTGGAATGCGGCGCGCAATGCACCGGCGGCAACTGTCAAGTGGACTGGCAGAACATTCCGAACATGGCGGACATCGGTTATCCCATCGTTGAAGCCGAGGCGGATGGAACGTTTGTAATCACCAAGCATCCAGGGACCGGCGGACGGGTGACCGTGGCGTCCATTAAGGAGCAATTACTGTATGAAATGGGCGATCCGCGCGAATACATCACNNGGCATTCGCGGCAAGCCGTCCACGGCGATGTATAAGGTCTCCATCAGCTATTCAGCCGGATTCAAAGCGATTGGAACGCTGATGTACTCCTGGCCCGACGCTTACGCGAAGGCCCAAGTCGCGGGTGCAATTCTGAGCGAAAGATTGGACAGACTCGGACTTCGCTTCGATGCTATTCGAACGGAATTCGGAGGCGTCAACGCGTGCCATGGGCCTCTGGCGGGCGAACCATCACCGGACATCGCGGAAGTGATTCTGCGCGTCGGCGTGCGGTCCTCGGATAGAGCCTCGGTGGAGCGATTCACCAAGGAAATCGCGCCGCTCGCATTGAATGGTCCGCCCACCGTCACCGGACTCGGCAGCGGCCGGCCGAAAGTGGAGGAGATCGTGGCGTACTGGCCGGCGCTGATCCCGAAGACCGAAGCGAAGCCCGAAATCTCGGTTGAGGAGACGTGATGGCTCGAGTGAAGCTGGTTCAGATCGCGCACGCGCGTTCGGGAGACAAGGGCGATACGTCCAACGTCGGCCTGATCGCATTGAAGCCCGAATACTATCCGTTACTGGCCGAGAAAGTGACGGTGGAGCGCGTGAAGGAACACTTCGCCGGAATCTGCCTGGGCAAGGTGCAACGTTTCGAGCTGCCGAATCTTGGCGCACTCAACTTCCTGCTACACGAAAGCCTGGATGGCGGCGGCACGCTCTCGCTCAAGGCCGATGCGCAGGGAAAAACATATAGCGCCGCGCTGCTGCGAATGGAGATAGACGTTCCCGATGAGCTCTTATCGAAAGATTCTGTACACCATTGAGCAAGGCGTTGCGCGGATCACACTAAATCGTCCGAAAAAGCGTAATGCTTTGGATGCGGAGTTGATCTCGGAGGTTCGGGACGCATTGCGCTCCTCCGCGACCGACGAAAACGTCCGCGTCGTATTGATCACCGGAGCGGGCACGGATTTCTGTTCGGGAGCCGACCTGAGCGGCCTGGAACGCACTTTCAACGCGGGCGTGCTGGATCACATGGCGGATGCGCGGAATATGGCTGAGTTATTCGTCGAGATGCGCCATCATCCCCGGCCGATCGTCGCCGCAGTGCGCGGGCGCGCACTGGCCGGCGGATGCGGATTGGCAACCGCGTGCGATCTGATTGTGGCCGCTGAATCCGCAAAGTTCGGCTATCCGGAAGTGAATATAGGCTTCGTGCCCGCCATGGTGATGGCGATTCTGCGCCGGTCGCTGAGCGAAAAGCGTGCCTTCGAGATGATCACCACCGGCGAGATCATTTCCGCGCAGATGGCCTCGGATTATGGCATGATCAATTCCATCTTCGCCGATGAAACTTTCGAGCTGGACGTGGAAGCGTTCGTTTCGAAACTCGCGTCGAAGTCGGCGTCGGCTATCACGCTCTCGAAGCGCCTGCTGTATCACATGGACGCCATGGGGTTCGAAGCTGCCATTGAGGCGGGCGTCGAAACGAATGCGATCGCGCGCATGACGGACGATATGAAGCGCGGCGTGGAGAAATTCCTGAAGAAGTAATATGTGGGGCAGGTTGCCAACCTGCGCGCCGATTGGCAATCGGCGCAAACTCGGGCGGGTTAACAACCCGCCGCAGGATGGCATCCTGCCCCACACCCTAATGCCGCGACACACCCCACTCCATGGTCCCCTCCACCGCTCGATTGTAGGCAGCCGATAACGAAATCCCCAACACTGTGCGCGTGTCTCGCGGATCGACAATTCCGTCATCCCACAAGCGCGCCGTGGCGAAATAACAATCGGACTCGCGCTGGATCTGACCCTCCAACGCCGTGCGTGCGGCGGCCAGCTTTTCTTCATCCACCGGCAATCCCGCTTTGATCAGCGACTCACGTTTGATGATGTCCATCACGCCGGAGAGCTGTTGCGGACCCATCACAGCAATTCGATGATTGGGCCACGTAAACAAAAAGCGCGGCTCGTAAGCGCGGCCGCACATGGCGTAATTCCCCGCCCCATACGATCCGCCGATCATGATGGTGATGGCCGGCACCGTGGAGTTCGATACCGCGTTGATGAGCTTCGCGCCGTTGCGGATGATGCCCTGCTCTTCATACGTCTTTCCGACCATGAAACCAGTGATGTTTTGCAGAAACACAAGCGGGATGTCCTGCTGATTACACAGCTCGATGAACTGCGCGCCCTTGGCGGACGACTCCGACATCAGCACCCCGTTATTGGCCAGAATGCCTACGGGAAAACCGTGGATTCGCGCGAATCCGGTAACTAGCGTCGGGCCGTATTCAGCCTTGAATTCCGAGAAGCGCGATCCATCCGCGATGCGCGCGATTACTTCACGGACATCGAAGGGCACCCGCACGTCGGCGGACGCCACGCCCAGCAGCTCGTCCGCATCGTAAAGAGGCTCATCGAAATCCGCCTCTTGCGGCGTGGGCGGCTTTTTCAGATTGAAATTGGCCACGATCTCGCGCGCAATGCGGATGCCGTCCAGTTCGTCTTCAGCCAGGTAGTCGGAGAGTCCTGAAATGCGCGAATGCATTTCGGCGCCGCCCAGTTCCTCCTCGGTGGAGACTTCGCCCGTCGCCATCTTCACCAGCGGCGGACCGGCCAGGAAAACCTGCGCCTGCTTCTTGACCATAACCACGTAGTCCGACATGCCCGGCAGATAAGCACCGCCCGCGGTGGAACTGCCAAAAACAACCGAGATGCTCGGGATTCGCAGTTTGGACCGGCGCGTGATCTCACGGAATCCGCGCCCACCCGGAACAAAAATCTTGCTTTGCACGGGCAGGTCGGCGCCCGCGGATTCTACCAGCATGATCGACGTAAGGCAATTCTCGCGAGCGATGTCGGCCAGCCGCGCATTCTTCCACAGACCAGCCTCACCCGTGGATCCGCCCTTGGCGGTGGCTTCGTTGGCGATGATCATACACTCTCGGCTGGAGACCAGGCCGATGCCGCCAATCACACGCGCGCCTGGAATCTCATCCTCCAGACCGATTCCGGCCAGCGGCGCGATTTCGAGAAAGTAAGAGCCTCCATCCAGCAGCATTTCCACGCGCTCTCGCGGGAGCAGCTTACCGCGCTCGATGTGCCGCTGCACATATTTTTCACCGCCGCCCTGTGTGGAGCGCTTCAACTCCACGCGGAGACGATCCACCAGCGCCGCCATAGCGTCGTAATTCGCGCGATAAGAATCGGAATGCGGGTCAATGGCGGTACGGAGAGGTTCCAAGGTCCTTATTGTAGCTGGTGGCTAGTGTTTTGTCCCTGAAGTTCGTTGAACAATTCGCGGAGTGGGGCGGTCCCCCTGGACCGCGGCCGACGCCCCCGTCGGCCTTTGTTTCGGTGGAACGTAAGAGCCGGACCANNACGAGGGCGTCCGCCCCACGCCAAGTTATGTGGCGGATTTCAGGGACACAACACTAATTGCGGGAGAGGAAGCGCGCTAATCCGTGGGGTTGGTTGCAAACACCGACAGCTCCGGCGTGAACCCTCGGTCGTCCATCTCGAGAATTGCCTTCACGGCATGCGCGATCTCTTCGGAACGGAGCTTGGTCTCGTTGACCTTTTGCGCGAAACCGGCCACTGTGGCAAAGTTGGTCAAAACCTCGCTCGGATTCACCAGCATCACCCGGACATTGTATTTCCGCAGTTCCGCGCGCCAGCACTCGGTCATGCCGCGCAGGGCGAACTTGCTGGCATAATAAGCCGTGCCGTTGGCCCCGCCTCGCAAGCCGGCAGTGGAGGAAATGTTGATGATGTTGCCGCGATTCCGCGTGATGAAAATCCTGGCGGCGCCGCGTGCCATTAACATCGCTCCCGTGACGTTGGTCGCGAAAACGGCGTCGAAGCTGGCGCGGTCGAAATCGACCAGATTCTTGAACGCTCCGAACCCGGCATTGTTCACCAGAATGTCCAGGTCGCCGAATTTTTCGAGGACTTCCCGGTAGGTCCGCTCAACATCTTGCTCGTTGGACACATCGGCATGAATCGGAAACACGCCCAGTGATCGCGCGGCTTCCGCCAAACGTCCCTGGTCGCGGCCCGTGATTGCCACACGCGCTCCAGCCGCGCTGAGCGTCTCTGCAATAGAGCGGCCGATTCCCGCGCTGCCACCCGTGATCAATGCAACTGCGTTTTTGAGATCCACAGGTAGAAGTATAGCGGACAGGCTGCGGGCTCCAGGAGGCAGGAGGCAGGCTGCAGGAGGCAGGCTGCAGGAGGCAGGCTGCAGGAGGCAGGCTGCAGGAGGCAGGCTGCAGGAGGCAGGCTGCAGGAGGCAGGCTGCAGGAGGCAGGCTGCAGGAGGCGGGGCGGATGAACGGTGAGCGGTGCTTTCTGCCGCCTGCCGCCTGCTTCCTGCCGCCCGGCCTTTACACGAACTCCAGCCCCGCCTGAAACGTGCCGTCCGGTTTTTCTTCGCACCAGTTCACCTGTACCCGGCGTGGCACATTGGCTCGCTTGGGATCAAGGTTGGTGCGAACAACAATAGTAGATCCGGCTTCTAGCGGAGCCCGCAGGGAAATGCCCAGGCCAATTTCAGAACTGTCCAGTAGATCCGCAGTGATATGACGAGGGTTTCCCAAGTGGTCCTTGGTCTCCACACGCACCACGCGCCGATCGCCGGCTTGGCGGTTCACTTTCCGGCGTTGCGGGCTTCGAGTGATAGCCATGATCCCCTGTCGCCTTGTCCATCGACTGGTTCGGAGGTAGACTTTAGCTGGATGAGAGTAGGATCGGGAGGTTTCCGTGGCGAAGAAAAAGGCTATTAAGAAAGATAAGCCTCCTTTAAGAAAAAACCGAAAACCGCCAGTTCCCGCACCTCAACCTGCCTTACCGCCCCTGATGGCGGAGGAACCTGACGAAGCCGACGACGGCGTTTTCCCCATTGTGGGAATCGGAGCCTCGGCCGGAGGCCTGGAGGCATTTACGGAAATGCTCCAGGATCTGCCAGCCGACACTGGCATGGCATTCGTTTTCATCCAGCATCTTGATCCCAAACACGTCAGTCTTCTCACGGAGCTTTTGCAGCGCCAGACCAGCATGAAAGTTGTGGAAGCGACCAACGGCCTCAAAGTGGAGCCGAATCACATGTACGTGATTCCTCGAAACACCCACATGGGCCTGGTACACGGGGTTCTTACGCTTACTCCGCGCGGCACCGCTCCTCTCCCTCACATGCCGATCGATCCCTTCCTCCGCTCGTTAGCGGAGGAACAAAGGAGCAGGGCCATTGGCGTTATCCTGTCCGGAAATGCCTCCGATGGCGCGCTGGGTATGATGGCGATCAAAGCCGCCGGCGGCATCACTTTCGCCCAGAGCCCCGAGACTTCCAAGCACGATGGCATGCCTCGCAGCGCCATTGCAGCCGGCTGCGTTGATTTCGTTCTTGCGCCACGGGACATCGGCATCGAGCTGGGCCGGCTGGGACGGCATCCCTACATTGCTCCGCCCCTACTTCACACCGAGGGCGAGACCGTCGCTACACAGGAAGGCATGAATCGAATTCTGGCACTGTTGTGGAAAGCGACGGGGGTGGATTTCACTCAGTACAAACCCAACACCATCCGGCGCCGGATCCTTCGCCGCATGGCGTTGCGGCGCATGGACAACCTGGACGCTTATGCAACCAAGCTGCGCTCGGACTCCGTCGAGCTGCATGCTCTTTATGAAGATATTCTGATCAATGTCACTGAATTCTTTCGCGAGCCGGAAACATTTGAAGCTCTGAAGAAGATGGTGTTTCCAAAGATTGTGGCCTCTCGCCTGGATGACGATCCGATTCGCATTTGGGTTCCAGGCTGTTCCAGCGGCGAAGAGGTGTATTCCATCGCAATCGCGCTGCTGGAGTTCCTGGAAGAAAAAAGGGACGAGACCAGCATTCAGATCTTCGGCACCGATATAAGCGAAATCGCACTGGAGAAGGCGCGCAGCGGCATCTATTCACCTAGCATCGTCCAGGACGTGTCTCCGGACCGTCTGCGGCATTTCTTTACGAAAGTGGATTCCAGCTTTCAGATCAGCAAACGCGTGCGCGAAATGTGCGTCTTCGCCAAGCAGAACATGGTAAAGGACCCGCCCTTCTCCAAGCTCGACCTCATCAGTTGCCGCAATGTGCTCATCTACCTGGGGCCCGCCCTCCAAAAACGCCTTATTCCCGTCTTCCACTACGGCCTGAAGCCGCATGGTTTCCTGATGCTGGGATCGTCGGAGAGCGTTGGCGGATTCAACGATTTGTTCGAGCTGGCTGCCAAGAAGGCCAAAATATATTCAAAGCTTGAAATTGCCGGACGCAAGGCTTTGCAGTTTCCCGTACACGATAGAGAAGCGGAGAGATCCGAGCCGGACAAACCCGGCGCCGCATGGACAGAAATGGAAGTGCAGCGCGAAGCCGATCGTATCGTGCTAGGGAAATATGCGCCGGCCGGAGTGGTCATCGATGATGAATTGAACATTTTGCAGTTTCGCGGCAGGGTCGGCGCCTACCTGCAGCCGTATCCGGGCATGGCCAGTCTCAATCTCCTCAAGCTGACGGGCGAGGGATTGTCTTCCGAGCTTCGTAACGCGGTACAAAAAGCCCGGCGGGAAGACGCTCCTGTTCGGCGCGAGGCCTTGCGCGTTCGTGGAGACTCGGGCTTGATCGATCTGAACTTCGAAGTGATCCCTTTCAAAGCAACCACCGGCCGCGCCCGTAGATACCTGATCCTCTTTGAAGAAACGCGCGGCGAACGGCCGGCGCAGATCGTGCGGACATCCAAGAAGCGCCCCAGCGCGTCTACCCTGGAGCGGGAAAACGTCCAGCTTCGAGAGGAATCCGCCGCAACGAAACGCTACTTGCAGGCCATCATGGAGGAACATGAATCGGCCAACGAAGAGCTGCGTTCGGCCAATGAGGAGATTCAGTCCAGCAACGAAGAGCTGCAAAGCACCAACGAAGAGCTGGAGACCGCCAAGGAGGAATTACAGTCCACCAACGAGGAATTGAACACCGTCAATGAGGAGTTGCAGACCCGAAACCTTCAGATCGCTCAGGCCGGAAACGATCTTCAGAACCTGCTCAGCAGCGTGAATATACCGATTGTGATGTTGAGCAACGACCTTCGCATCCGCAGATTCACGCCGGTTTCGCAAAGCGCTCTGAATTTGATTCCCTCCGATGTGGGCCGGCCCATCACCGATATCAACCTGAATCTGGAGATCCCCAAGCTGGATCGTTTGCTGGCCGAAGTGATTGAGACGCTCACACCCAAGGTCCTGGAAGTGAAGGATCTTAGCGGGCACTCCCATTCGCTGCGCATTCGTCCCTATCGAACCGAAGACAACCGGATCGAGGGGGTGGTGATGGTCCTGTTGGATCAGGATCTGCTGCGCCTTACCACGGATGTTCTGGATCCAACCGCGAGCGGCGCCCATGCACCCGATGAGCGGAGCAAGGCCCTGCGCGCCTTCAGCGCTGGATTGCTGGTGGCCCAAGAGCGAGAACGCCATCACCTATCGCGCGAGCTGCATGATGACTTGACACAGCGGCTGGCCCTGCTGGAGCTCAATCTGGATACGCTGCAGCGCAAGCACCCGACGCCCAATCAACTGGCCGAGAATCTACAATCGTTTCGCGAGCAGGTCACGGCGCTTTCCGAGGATTTGAGGCGCATTGCCTATCACCTGCACCCCTCCGTCCTGGACGATCTGGGACTGGTGGTTGCGGCAGAAACGTACGTGCGGTATATAAGCGAGCGGGAAAACATCCAGGTAACGTTCCACCATCGTAAGATTCCCGCTGTCGTGGATGCGGATGCAGCGCTGTGCCTGTATCGCGTGTTGCAGGAGAGCCTGCATAATGTTTCGAAGCATTCCGGCGCTCACTCGGCGCAAGTTACCCTGGCGGGAGCAGACGGCAACCTGCGCCTGACAGTAAAGGATTCGGGCTCGGGATTCGACTCAAAGGCGATCCAGGGCAAAGGCGGCTTGGGTCTGCGCAGCATGGAAGAGCGGGCGAATTTGCTGGGCGGAACATTTAAAATCCATTCCGATTCCAAAGGAACGGAGGTAGTGGTAGAGGTGCCGCATTCCCCGCATCCCACCGGCGCGAGCGAAGCGACCGGAGCCTGACGGCGCCGACCCTTTCCAATTACTTTTTCCTGTGGGGCAGGCAATCCTGCCTGCGGCCGGCATTCGTGCCGGCCTTCGCGACGCCGGCTGGAAAGCCGGCTGCAGGCAAGATTGCCTGCCCCACTCAACCGCTCAGATTATTGGCTATCCTGTGTTCCAGAGCGTAGCGAGTGAGTTCGGCCGTGGAGTGCAGATCCAGCTTCTTCATGATCCAGCCCTTGTGGAACTCCACAGTTTTCGGTGAGATTCGCAGGATGTTCGCGATCTCTTTAGCCGAGTGACCTTCCGCCACCAGTTGGAGCACCTCGCGCTGCCGCGTGGATAATAGCGGCCCTCGCTTTTCAGCAACCTTCAAAATGCCCTCCATCGCACTCTTCGCGATGAGCGGCGTCACGTACAGGTTTCCGTTGAGGACCTCGTGAATGGCAGCCACTAGCTCGGAGGCCGCCGATCGCTTCAGCACATAGCCGGATGCGCCCGCGCGGAAGGCCTCCACTACATAAGGGGAATCGGAATGCACCGTCACGAAGATCAGCTTTGTCGCAGGGACTGCAACCTGCAACTGGCGCGCCGCTTCCACGCCATTCAGCAAGGGCATCGAAATGTCAAGGAGTATAACGTCCGGGTGTTCCCTCTTAGCCATGGCTAACAGCGCCCGGCCGTCGCAAACCGTGCCTACCAGATCGAATTCCTCTTCCAAAAGCTTCGAGAGCCCGGCGGCTACAAGCAAGTGATCGTCGGCCAGCAATATTCGCGCTCGTTTGGATTGTGTCATCTTTACAGCGACGACGGCCACCACAAGAAGTCTAGCAGTTCGATGTCCAGGTCGCTGTGCCACGCTTGCACCGAATGCTGAAAGTGTTCATACTCCGAGCATGAGCCTGAAGAATGCAGCTTCGATAGCGCTGGCAGGGATGCTCTTGCTAACGGTCCTCCTGGTTGTAGATTTGATCTTCAACGTTTCGAATGTACTCGGTGGACTGGTTCCCGCAGTCACCCTAGTGCGATCCCTCGTTTATGCGTTCGCAAGCGTTTGCGTCACCATCTTCTTTTTCGTTTTCTACAAGGCGCAATCATGACACCGTGTCCAAAGGCACCGGCTCCCTCACGGTCGCGGTTCGGTAGCACCTTTCCGAACCGCGAGCGTAAGCGACCGGTAGTTGCTATTTTTTCACGACTTCTACGAATCGGCGCCGGCGTGGCGCTGCAGCATGGGCTTCAGGTTCAGATTGCGGATCAGGCGATGCAGATAGTTGGGGTGCAATCCGAGCAGCCGGGCGGCTTCCGTGTAGTTGCCGCCAGCTTGCTCCACGGCGGTCACGATAAGCTGCTTCTTCGATTCGCGCACCGCATCGTGGAAGGCTTCCGTGGGCGCGCCGGCCGGCGCTGCTTTGTCCAGAATTGCCTCCGGCAAATCCTCGGGCAGGATCAGGTCGGACGTACCCAGCACCACCGCGCGCTCAATCGCGTTCTCCAACTCCCTTACATTACCTGGCCACTCGTAGTTGAGCAGGCAGGCACGGGCGCGCGGGGAAATCCCCACCACCGTCCGGCCGGACCGCTTGCCATACTTGGAGGCGAAATAGCTGGCCAGCAGTGAAATATCTTCGCGCCGATCACGCAGGGCAGGCATGCGGAGTGAAACCACGTTCAGGCGATAGTAGAGGTCCTCGCGGAAGCGGCCTTTTTTCACCTCGTCCTCCAAATCGCGATTGGTAGCCGCAATCAGCCGTACATCCAGCTTGATGGTTCGCGTACCACCCACGCGCTCGAACTCGCGCTCCTGCAAAACGCGCAGCAGCTTGGCTTGCAGCGATGCCGCCAGCTCGCCAATCTCGTCCAGGAAAACAGTGCCCCCTTCGGCCACCTCCAGCCTTCCCTTCTTTTGCACGATGGCGCCCGTAAAAGCTCCCTTCTCGTGCCCAAACAGCTCGCTCTCGAGCAACGTTTCAGCCAGTGCGGCACAATTGATGGCCACGCACGGCTTGTTGGCCCGGCCGCTATTTTGGTGGATCGCTCGCGCTACCAGTTCCTTCCCGGTTCCGCTCTCACCGAAGATCAGCACCGTGGAATCGCTCGAAGCAACCCTGCCGATGAATTGATAAACATCGCGCATCCGCGGGCTCTCCCCCACCATGTTGTGCTCGATGTTCATCTCCGCCTGCAAACGGCGATTCTCCTCCTCCAGCCACTCCATGCGGCGCGCGTTGTCCAGCGCTGCAGCCGCAATACTGCCGATAGCGGTCAGAAGCTGGAGATGATCTTCGTCGAAGCGAACCGCCGGGTCGCTGGCATCCAGGTAGATAACACCCAGGACGCGATCGAAAACTTCCAGCGGCACTGCCAGTACGCTGCGGATATGCCGGTCCACCACGCTCGCGGTTTCAGAAAATGCCTCGGCCGCGGGGAGATCGTTGCATAGCAGGGCGACGCCTTCCTGAAGCACCTTGGAAACAATGGTCCGGCTGACTTGCACGGCCGGGTTGGCTCCCGTGCGCCGATCCCATCCGTACACTGAGCTGCATTCTTCCAGGCCCTGGTCGCAAAGCAGGATGGCCGCGCGGTCCGCCGGCGCCACTTCGAAAATGGATTCCAGCACCCGGCGCTCCAACGCCTCTAACCCGCGCACCGAATTGACGGCCTTGCTGATTCGGAGCAGCGCGTTCACGTCCCGAACCGTGCGCCCGGTGGGAGTGATTTTGTCCAGGTCCCGCAAATAGCGCGCGTCCTGCTTGCGTAGGATGATGGTGGACCCTCCGCCGGTCTCGTCTTTGTCGAACTCCACCGAAGGCGCGGTTCGGCTCTCGGTCTCAGGTCTTACAAACAGAAATAGAGAATTCCCGATCTTGATTTCGTCGCCCGAAGCCAGGATCTTTTCTGTAATGGGTACGCCGTTCACGAACGTGCTGTTGCGGCTGTTCAGATCCTGAATCTTGTATTCGTCCGCCTCGCGCCGGATCAGACAGTGGCGGCGCGAAACCGAGGCATCCAGAATGGGGACCAGGTTAGACGGTTCCCGGCCAATAGAGACCTCGGGGTCCGACAAAGGAAAGCTGCTTCCCTTGAGCGGCCCGGCCAGGGCTTCGAGTTCCGGATGAGTCTCGGACATCGTGCGCTGCATAAAAGTATATCCGATGTAAGCCATGTTAAGTAGCCGGTGAGTCCACGCTATCTAAGGTGTTAGCCCTACTATCCGAACAGATAGGGTGCGGCGGAGACAGTCTGTCACGATGGGTGGGAAGACACAGATTCGGCATGCATTGCTGGTCCAACGGCATTCCCGCGTTTCCGGCCCCCAGTGGCGACCCGATTGCTACAGCAGAGCCGCAGGAGTAAGTAGAACACCTTAGTTCAGAAGGAGTAAACCATGAGGACCAAAACCAAAATCAAGTCCGGCTGCGCTGTTTGGGGCACCTAGGAATCCGACGGCCACACACTCCCCCAACATCCCCACCAGAAAGGACCGTTTCCGGCCTGGAAGCGGTCTTTTCTGGTTTAGCCTTCCCTCCTAAAAAGCGAAGATAGACTGCGGCGCGCGCGGGCTCCTTCGCTTCGGATCGAGGAGCGTCCAACCTCAGCCCCGATGATTTTGGGGAGGCGCTGCTCCTCGATCCGCTTGCCAACTGCGTCATAAGGCGAATACCCTATCTGAGGAGATAGGGTTTCTATCTGATCAGATAGCCTCGAAACACCTTAGCGACCCTAGAAGCCTTGTAGCAGACTCCGCGAAGAACAAAGCTTTTTCCTTCTTTTTCAATCGTTTCTATCTACTTAGTACCCCAGATGCCAAGGTCATGGTACTGTTGGCATCCGAGTTGCACTTAGAGAAAGCGGTCGTAAGGCCAATCAAAGCAAGGAGGATCGAAGCAATGAGGACCAAGACGAAGATTAAAGCTGGTTGCGCAGTTTGGGGCACCTAGGTATCCAAGCCGCGTGACAATCCTACCGTTGTCACGCGGCGATTTAAACCGCACCCGCAGAAATAATATAAAGGAGAAAAAAGGCAATGAGAACCAAGACCAAGATCAAAGCTGG
>PMUN01000182.1 GCA_003166875.1 Bryobacterales bacterium
TCCGCGATGGCCGTGGCTTTTTGCGCGCTCTCGAGCCGCAACCCGCGCTTATGCCGGCGTTCATACAGGTAGCTGATGGAGGCAGATGGGAACGCGAATGCGAAGGGCCGATACGCGTCCTGACCTCCGCTGGGCGTGGGTTGCGTGGAGAAAAAATTGATCTGATCGATTCCCGCGGTCAGGTCTGGGTTGGGGCGCAGATAGGCCGTGATTTCGTCGGCCTTGGACTCGTCGATGCCGATCTTGGCTGCGAGCAGCGTAGGGTTGGTGGCTTCGAATTTGTCGCGAATCTGTGACCACGTGAACGCTTGTTGAGCATCAACATTCTCGATCCACACGGCCGTCAGGAGAATCGTAAGGCACAACTGCATCAAACCTCGCTCGATGAATCCTGTCCGATGGTCATTGTTGGCCAGCATGGCTTGTCCCGGTTGCACTCGCGCCGACTTTCCGGCGCGAATTCGACAGTCTCTCAGTCTACTGCATGTCTCGGCTGCAGCGACTGTAATCATTTGTTAATACTCGGACTATCCCGCACCTTCTGCCGGAGCTTGGTTGGGCGCCGCGTGCCGGCCCGAAATCGTGCAGGCACACGACACCATGAAGGCGCGGCGCAACCCTTTAGTCAACGAAACCCAAGGCACAGGCCTTGGCCACGCGGGCGCAAGCCCATTATTCAGTCAGTAAATCAGCGGTGCAAAGTATATTGTGGAATCACAGGGAAGGGCCGTAGGAAGACGGAGGCTCCGCTGACTCAGTACCAGACACTTCCTCGCACCGCTGCAGACTATTACTGCCCTCAGACATTAATGAGCCTCCTTTTTTCTGACATTGTTAGGTTACTGAATCGCAACCCTCGATTAGAGTATACCCGCCGGGGTATCTCTGTCAAGTACCTGATTCAGAATTTTTATAGCTCACGCAGCTGAAATCTGGAATGTAGCTGTCGGTCCAACAGCAAGTCCAGCGGCTGAAACAGGACTGCCGGCCAAAGGCACATCCGGCGGGGATGCAGGCGGCTTCGGAAGTTCCGGCAAATTCAACGCTGCGCGCGTCAGGGCTCTGCCGATGGCGTACGCATTTTGGCCTTCCGTATTCGTCAGCACCACGACGGTGAGTTGATCTTCCGGAAAATCGTACAAACAACCGCTGTACCCAAACAAGGAGCCGTGCTGGCCGACGCTGCGATGATCGTCCTCATGATTGAGAGTCAGGGCCAAGCCATAGCGCATCTTCGGATCTTGCGCGCTCATATGCTCGGCGGGGCCCTCGGCAGTGCTCATCATTTTGAGCGTCTCTGGCTGGACCAGCTTCTTATCTTTGACGTTGCGCCAAATCTGGTAAAGATCTCCCACCGTACTGCAATAACGCAGGTCAGTGTTATACGCCATGTCATTTTCGCGTGCCATCACATACCTATTCCCAACTTTGCGGTAACTATGCGATAGTCCGGGCGTCAGCGTGAAGTCGTCGCAATAGCTCGTCGATTTGACTCCCGCCGGGCCAACGATATTCTGCTGCACATAATCTTCATAGCTCTGGCCTGTCACGCGCTCAAGTATGGTGACCAGAAGCTGGAAGCCTGAGATAGACCAGTCCCACTTCTTGCCGGGCTCGTTCACCCACCGTTTTCCCGCATAGAGCGCCATCACTTCGTCCAGCGCTTTGGGCAGGCGGCTGGTGGCATCGATGGGATCGCCGAGATAGTGGTAATCCACGATCCCTGACGTGTGATTCAGCAATTGCCGGATGGTTACGCGATGGCCTTGCTCGGGGAATTCAGGAATGAATTTCGAGATGTCGTCTTCGAGAGATAATTTGCCGCGTTCCACCTGCTGAAGGATGGCGATGCCGGTAAGCGGCATCATCGGCCCGACTAGGTGATAGACAGTCTCGTCCTTAGTTGGCGCTTCGAGCTCTAGGTCGGCGAACCCGTATCCCTTATGGAAAATGATACGGTCGCCGCGGGCCAACAACACCGAAGCGCCAACCACTCGTTCCTGCGCGATGATTCGCTTGGCGATGGCGTCCAGCGCTTCACGCGCGTCTTGGGAATAAATCGGTATCACGCACAAAAAGAATCCAGCCAGGCGGGTTGCAATCATCGCGATGAATTATAACAGCCCCGCGCGTCAGAGTCAGAGTCAGGGCCCGTGAAACAATCGGCGAAGGCACCGACTCCCTCACGGTCGCGGTTCGGTAACACTTTCTTCATGACGACGGTCGTTGCGTCCGCTCACCAGATACACAGCGAAGGTACCGAGCCAATGGCCACCTTCGTAGTGCTCGCTACGGATGCTTCCGAGGCCTGCCTGCTTGAGCTTGGATGCGAGCGCCGTGAATGGCTTCCGGCGTGGGTCGGATGCCGGGAGCTTTGAGACGATGCCCTCCAACATCCAAGCGCGGCTGAGATTGAGACCGGCCAGATGATACAGCTTGCCGTCCGTAAAATCGGTCACGTGGGTGGGTTCAAGATCGACAGCGGGAAGAAAAGCGCTGAGCCATTGCGCAAACTCGAGCGAAGGCAAAATGCGGCGCACGACGTCGGCCTCAGCAAGGCAGGGCGAAAGGAAATCCTCTCCGGAAGGCTCGTATGACAAAGGGCAATTGCGGTCGTTGAGATAGTAATCGCGCGCCCGCGATTCCACCAGCCGTCCGAATTCCGTGTTTGATGTTATGCGGGCATAATCGAGCATCAGCCCCATGCTGAAGGCCGTGTTGTTATGTTCTCCGGTCCGAATCGGATGTTCCAGCTTGGGGAGCCAACTGGCGATGTGGGCGGCGGCAGCCAGCTCAAGGAGGTGCAGCGCAGCGAACCATTGATGAGCATCGGGGTCGCTGGATTCTTTCAGCTCGGCGGCCAGTTGTAGCACCCAAGCCAATCCGTAGGGCCGCTCGAACCCACCGCGGCCTGGGGCGTCAAGATACTCCACTTCCTTCGCGATGTTGGCGGGCGTGAGACTTTGCGCCAGCGCGCGGCGTGCGTCGGAGGCAAACGGCGCCTGTGGGAACATGCTGAGAAGCCGCGCCAGCAGCCAGTGGCCATGAACGGAAGAGTGCCAGTCGAAACAACCGTAAAAGGCGGGTGTGAGCTCGCGGGGCGGTTTCACGTCGGCATCGGAGTTGAGCGAGTGCGCGATTTTGTTGGGATATTCCTTGTGAACGCAGCCGAGGGCCAGGCGCGCGAAACGCTCGGCCTGGGTTTGGTCGAAATCGGAATTTGCCATGAGAGTTTGAGAGACAAGGGCAGCTAGGCACCAAAGCCGGCACATGAGTGTATGGTAGCCGAGCGAGTCCGCCGAAGTCTTGCGGCCAGCCGTGCGGCGTATAATGAGTTGGTCCGAGGTCACCTTATGGAAGAGAACGCTGTTTCACGCAGATCTTTTTTGACATCATCAGTCGCAGGCGCAACCGCCTTCCAGATTGTCAGGCCGGAACTGGTACGTGGCGCCGGCAACGAGAAACTCAGAGCCGGACTTGTTGGTTGCGGCGGCCGCGGTACGCAGGCCATTGAGAACATCCTGAACGGCACGGACAACGTCGAGATCGTCGCGCTGGCGGACGTTTTCGAAGACCGGCTGGAAGATTGCCTGCGTAAATCGAAGGCTCTCAAACCGGAACTGGCGGACCGCGTGAAAGTGGACCCTGAACACCATTTTGTCGGCTTCGACGCTTACAAGAAGGTCATCGATTCGGTGGATATCGTGATGCTGGCAACATATCCCGCCTATCGTCCCATGCACTTTGAGGCGGCCGTGGAGGCCAAGAAACACATCTTCTGCGAAAAGCCGTTCGCTACCGATCCGGTGAACCTGCGCAAGTTCATGGCAGCAGCGAAAAAGTCCGAGGAGTTGAAGCTCACCGTGAAGTCAGGTGCGCAGCGGCGTTCGCAGGCCTGGTACCTCGATCAATACAAGCGGACGAAGAACGGCGACATCGGCGACATCGTAGCGCTCAACGCCAACTGGGTGGGCAGCCCGGTGCTGAATTTCAAGAACGACAAGCTGTTTCCCAATCACAAGCGCGATCCCAACTGGGGCGATATGGAATTTCAGACCCGCAACTGGTACTCGTTCGTGTGGATCTCGGGTGATCAGATCGTGGAGCAACACCTGCACAACATCGATGTGTGTAACTGGTTCATGGGCACCCACCCGGTGGAAGCGATCGCTTCGGGCGGCGCGGCGTGGCGTCCGAGGGAGGAAGAATACGGCAACATCTACGATCACTTGCATGCAGATTTTGTTTACGCGAACGGCGTCCACATGGCGAGTCACTGCCGGCAGTACAACAACGCGCCAGGGAACGTCAGCGAACGGATTGTCGGGACCAAAGGCCTGATCGAGAGCGCGTCGCAGAGAGGCGGCCGGGCAGCGGTAGATCCGTATGTGCAGGAACACACCGACATGATGAACAGCATCCTCGGCAAGGGGCCGTACATCAACGAAGCTATGGCAGTGGCGGAAAGCACCATGACGTGTCTCATGGGCCGCGAGGCTGCCTACTCGGGACAGAAAGTCACCTGGGAGATGATGATGAATTCCGAGCTGGACCTGCTGCCGAAAACTTTCGACTACAAGACCGCCGTGCCGGTGCCGCCGCTACCCGTGCCTGGCGTCTATAAGTTCGTCTAGTGGGCTGTCGGCGATAATCCCAAGCGTTCGCATGAGTGCGAACGCGGCAAACACGAGTGTTCGCGCCACGTGCGTCGACACTCCTGGCGATGCACGGCAGTCGTAAAGAAGCCACGTTATCATGAGGGTTTGAAATGACCATAACCTCACGATTCTCGCTCCTTGTTCTTCTGTGCGCGGCGGCGCACGCCCAGATCCGCTTGAACGAGATTCAAGTGATCGGCAGCCATAATAGCTACCATGCCGGTCTTGCTCCCAGCGAGGCCGCATGGCTGCGGAAAGTGAATCCGAAAGCCGCCGACGGGCTCGAATACAAGCATCCGGCCCTCGACGCGCAGCTTTCAAGCGGAGTGCGTCAAGTGGAAATCGATATCTACGCCGACACCGCGGGCGGCCGCTATTCTCATCCCGCGAATGTGAGATTCGTCTCTGCGATGGGCTTACCGGCCGATCCGCCGTTCGATCCAAACGGACTGTTTCTGAAGCCCGGATTCAAGGTGATGCACGCGCAGGATGTCGATTATCGGAGCAATTGCCAGCCGCTTACCGGCTGCCTGGCTGTTATTTTGAATTGGTCGACGGCGCATCCGGGACACCTGCCGATCTTCGTGTTGCTTGAGACGAAGGAAGGTCGATCGCGTCCGGAGTATCAAGTGGATCCTGAGAAGTTTACTACGAGCGTGTTCGACGATCTTGACAAAGAGATTCGCTCGGTTTTTGAGCCCGGAAGAATGATCGTTCCCGACGATGTTCGCGGCCGGCACGCGACCCTGGAAAAGGCGGTTTTGGCCGGCGAATGGCCGACTCTCGAATCGGCTCTGGGCAAGGTAGTATTCTTGCTCGATCAGCGCAAGGCCGGCCCCGCTTATCTCGCGGGACATTCATCGTTGCAGGGGCGCGTGATTTTCACCAACGCCGAGCCGGGCTCGCCGGATGCGGCATTTGTCGAAGTCAACGATCCGCTGGAAGATCCGGCGCTAATTCCGGCCTTGGTGCGAAAGGGATATCTGGTTCGCACACGTACGGACGCAGATACCGTGCAGGCTCGCACTGGCGAAACGAAGCAGCGCGATGCGGCGCTTGAGAGCGGCGCGCAGATATTGAGCACCGACTATCCCTTCGACGAGAAGGCCTCGTGGAGTGGATTCTCGGTCAGTTTTCCGAAGGGCGGGATTGCGCGGTGCAATCCTGTATTGAGCCTGCCGAGCTCTTGCGGGTTATAACTATTCGGCCACTTCCGAACGGAGTTGTTTCAAGTAACCTTTCATGAATGCGACCCGCCGCGCCCCTTCCACGCGCGCAGTTGCAGTTTGCAACGTGTCCGCAATCTTGAACAGCTTCACGAAGAAATGATCGACCGTGTAACTTTTGTCATCGGCTGGGCGGTTCTCCGCGAATGGATCGTACTCATCATAAAACGGCCGGCCCATGAACGCGCCCGTAGTAAAGCACCGCGCTGCGCCAATAGCGCCGAGGCTGTCCAGGCGATCGGCATCCTGCACCACCTTGGCCTCGATCGTTTCCGAGGAAATGCCGGCGGAGAAGCTGTGCGCTTCGATGGCATGCCGGATGGCGTCCAAGTATAGCGCGGGGTAGCCCGCATCGCGGAGATACAGCACCGCGGCTTCCCCGGATAATGTAGAGGCCTGCGTGCGGCGCGGATCGTCCTTGGGGATCGCCACAAAATCGTGGAAATATGCGGCCGGGAGGACGATCATCGCCTCCGCCCGTTCCTCGCGCGCAAGCTTCAGCGCAGTCGCCACGACGCGCCGAATGTGTAGAAAATCATGCGCCGGGTCCGTTGCCGGATAAAGCTCCCGCGCCTTCGCGTCGAAAACATCTTGCCAGACTTTCAAGTCCGTCATGCACCACTCCCGAAGTGATCACCAATTATCTCTCACGGGGTAACCGAGCCGCGACCGGCAGGAAGCGCTATCCGAACGCAGAGCTAGTGTCCTGTCCCTGAACTTCATGGAAGAATTCACAAAGTGGGGCGGTCCCCCTGGACCGCGGCCGCCCCCCGTCGGCCTGGTGTTTCGTGTGGAACGTAAGNNGGCGTCCGCCCCACGGCGAATTATGTGGCGAACTTCAGGGACACAACACTAGCGGCACTCGTGGTATGGCTCCCTGCCGGTCGCGGCTCGGCTACACCCTTGTCGCGCACCCGTAAAACGGTTCGACTATCTTATTCGGTAGGCTTCAGCGATCGGGCCTAGGCAGAATGCCGGGAAGAAGGTCAGGGCTGTTACCAGAAAGATGGTGCCTAGCAGCAAGAACACAAACAGTAGGCCGTCCGTTGGCATGGTTCCGATTGTAGTGAACATTGTTTTCTTGCGAGCCAAACTCCCGGCGATAGCAAGGGCGGGGATGATCGTCAGAAACCGGCCGATCAACATCCCCAAGCCTAGCGTCAGATTGAACCAAGGCGTGTTTGCGTTCAAACCCGCCATCGCGCTGCCATTCGTCGCCACGGCGCTTCCGTAGGCGTAGAGGATCTCGCTTAACCCGTGAGGGCCTGGATTTCCAAGGTTCGATATCAGCGGCGCTCCCGAATTCCAGTAATTGCCGGGCGGCAAATTCACCAGGAGCGGAAGGCAGGAGAACAAGAGAGTGGCCGCCGCTGTCACCACAAGCGCGAGCATGACCATCTTGATCTCTTTGCCCTCAATCTTCTTGCCCAAGTATTCCGGCGATCGTCCCACCATCAGTCCAGCGATGAAGATCGTTACCAAGACAATCAGGATCATCGATATTATTCCGGATCCGGTTCCACCAAAGATGACCTCGCCGGACTTGAGATTGAACATCTGAACCAGCGTGGACAAGGGCATGTAGCTGTCGTGCGCGCTGTTCACCGCACCGTCGCTCGATGCCGTGCTCACAACCGAAAAGACTGCGGAAGCGGCAATTCCGAAGCGCGTCTCTTTGCCTTCCATATTGCCTCCGCCGACCTTCAGCGCCGGATTCCCCGACTGCTCGCTCCAGGCCGTGATCAAGCACCCGCCGGCGAAGAGCAGCACCATCGCAACGAATAGAGCGCGGCCATGCCTCCTGTTGTTGGCCATTACTCCGAAGGTGAAAGGGAAGGCGGCGGGAATTGCCAGGATCAAAAGCATCTCAACCAGGTTGGTGAGTGGTGTGGGATTCTCAAACGGATGAGCGGAATTCACGTTGAAGAAGCCGCCACCGTCGGAACTCATCAGTTTGATCGGCTCCTGGGAAGCCACCGGTCCGAACGCGACGGTCTGCCGCGCGCCTTCCACGGTGATCACTTGCCCGTACGGATGGAAATTCTGGATGACACCTTGGGAGCAGAGGAATAACGCGCCGAGGAAGGAAATGGGAAGCAGAACATAAAGTGTCTCTCTTGTAATATCTACCCAGAAGTTGCCCAGACGGTCCGTGCCTTGCCGCGCGAAACCGCGGATGAGCGCTACCGCAACCGCCATGCCCGCAGCCGCCGACGTAAAGCTCTGCACCGTGATTCCCAGCATCTGCGAGAGATAGCTGAGTGTGCTTTCTCCCGCGTACGATTGCCAGCTTGTGTTGGTAAGGAAGCTGACCGCCGTGTTAAAGGCCAAGTCGGGCGTCATCGGAATAGCGCCAGGCGGCGGGTGCAAGGTGCCGAATCGTTCCGGATTCAACGGCAAGAACTGCTGCCAGCGAAGCAGAGCATAGAAGAAAAAGAAATTGACTAACCCGAACGACAGGCAGGATGCCGCGTAGGCGGTCCAGTTCTGTTGCAGCTCCGGGTTCACTCCACACGCGCGATAGATGAAATGTTCAATGGGGCGAAGCGGCCTGGAAAGAAAAGTGCGCCCTCCCTCGAATACGGCGGCCATGAACGCGCCGAGTGGCTTGGCGATGGCCACTAAAAGGGCCAGGAATACCAAGGTCTGGAAGAGACTGGACCAGGTCATAAAAGCGAAGCCCCCCAGTGCTCAACCTTGGCTAGCGCCTGGCAGGGAACTGGCGATCGAGATCCATATTCAATAACAGAACATTTACGCGAGGTTCCCCGAGGAAGCCCAGATCACGCCCTTCGGTGTGAGCATCGAGGAGGGTTCTGATTTGGTCAACGGAGAGCCGGCGCGCTCTTGCGACGCGATCCACTTGCGCCACCGCCGATGCCGGGCTGATGTGCGGATCGAGACCGCTGCCCGACATGGTCACCAGGTCGGCGGGCAAAGGTCCGGTATAGCTGGGATTCTCTTTGTGGAACTTGTCAACGGACGCCTTGACGCGATCGATCAGTTTCTGATTGGTGGGGCCCAGGTTCGAACCTCCGGACGCTGTCCCATCGTAACCATCGTTGCCGGCCGCCGATGGGCGCGGCTGGAAATATCGGGCTTTCGAGAAATTTTGCCCGATCAGCGCGGAGCCGACCACTTGATCGTTCACCGTGATCAGGCTACCGTTGGCTTTGTCGCGAAACAACACCTGACAAAGGCCGGTGACTGCCAGTGGATAGATCAAACCGGTCAGAACCGTAAGGACTAGCATCATTCGCAATCCAGGTAAAAGTTGTTGCCACATAGGAAATCTCCTTGGAAACCGGCTACGCCAGCTTCAGTAAGACCAGCAACTGGTCAATCAGCCAGATGCCCGGAAATGGGGCGATAATGCCACCGATTCCATAAATCATCAGGTTGCGCCGCAACAAACTGGCGGCGCCCACGGGCCGGTATTTGACGCCCCGTAAAGCCAGAGGAACCAGGGCGATGATGATGAGTGCGTTGAAAATCACCGCTGCCAGGATGGCGCTCTGCGGCGTATGCAAGCGCATAATGTTCAGATTTCCCAGCGCGGGATAAGTGGCCATGAACATGGCCGGGATGATCGCGAAATACTTGGCCACGTCATTGGCGATGGAGAAAGTGGTCAGCGCGCCGCGCGTGATCAGCAACTGCTTGCCGATGGCAACAACTTCGATTAGCTTGGTGGGGTTGCTGTCCAGGTCCACCATGTTGCCGGCCTCTTTCGCAGCCATGGTCCCGGTGTTCATGGCTAAACCTACGTCGGCTTGGGCCAAGGCGGGAGCATCGTTGGTGCCGTCGCCGGTCATAGCCACCAGCCGCCCTTCACTCTGCTCCTTCTTGATGTATTCCAGTTTGTCTTTCGGTGTTGCCTGAGCGAGAAAATCGTCCACGCCGGCCTCGTTCGCGATGGCGGCGGCGGTGAGCGGATTATCGCCGGTGATCATGACCGAGCGAATACCCATGGCGCGGAGCTGTCCGATCCGCTCCTTCATGCCGCCCTTCACGATGTCCTTCAGGTGAATGACTCCAAGGATGCGTTTCCCATCGGCAACGGCCAGAGGAGTTCCGCCGGTTCTCGAGATCCGGTCGGCCATCTCGATCAAATCGGGGGGAACGATTCCGTTCTGCTCGTTGACGAACTTGGAGATGGCTTCCGTGGCGCCCTTCCGCAGGTGTTGTCCTTCGAGATCGACTCCGCTCATGCGCGTGTACGCCGAGAAGGGAATGAAGTGCGCCTCATGCATGGCCAGGTCGCGCCCGCGCAGCCCGTATTTTTCCTTGGCCAATACGACGATGGATCTTCCCTCAGGAGTCTCGTCGGCCAGACTGGAGAGTTGCGCGCCGTCCGCCAGTTCACCTTCCGTAACGCCGCGGACGGGGAGGAACTCCACCGCCTGGCGATTTCCCAGCGTGATGGTTCCGGTTTTATCGAGCAGAAGCGTGTTTACATCGCCCGATGCCTCCACTGCTTTTCCGCTCATAGCCAGCACATTGTGCTGCATTACCCGATCCATGCCGGCGATGCCAATCGCAGAAAGCAATCCACCGATAGTGGTGGGGATCAGGCACACCAGCAATGCAACCAAGACCGCGAC
Source organism: Bryobacterales bacterium (assembly GCA_003166875.1). Classification (GTDB taxonomy): domain Bacteria; phylum Acidobacteriota; class Terriglobia; order Bryobacterales; family Bryobacteraceae; genus Palsa-89. The sequence goes on from PMUN01000182.1 coordinate 10,489, forward strand.
CGAAGGCACCTGGCCGGTCCCGGCGGAAGCGACGCTATAAACCGCGAATGGCTGCAAAGTAATGACCGCCAGCAGAAAAATCAGAGTGAGACCCGCGATCAGAATGTTCAATGCGATTTCGTTGGGAGTCTTCTGCCGTTCGGCGCCTTCCACCAGCGCGATCATGCGGTCCAGAAATGTCTCGCCGGGGTTGGAAGTGATCTTGATCTTGACCATGTCGGACAGCACGCGCGTGCCTCCGGTGACGGCATTGCGATCCCCTCCGGATTCGCGAATAACGGGCGCACTCTCGCCGGTGATCACCGATTCGTCCACGGTTGCGATTCCTTCAATCACCTCGCCGTCGCCGGGAATGATGTCGCCGGTCTCGCAAATCACTACATCGCCGGCGCGGAGCTTGGAAGCGGGAACGTCGTCATGATCGCCGCGGGGGTTCAGCCGTTTGGCGATGGTGTCCGATTTGGTTTTGCGCAGCGTGTCGGCCTGCGCCTTGCCGCGCGCCTCGGCCATAGCTTCGGCGAAGTTCGCGAACAGTACCGTGAACCACAGCCAGATTGCGATCTGAACAGAGAACAGGAGGCCGCTCGCGCCGGTGAAAAGGTCGCGTACCAGGAATATGGTGGTGAGCGTCGCGCCCACTTCCACCACAAAAATCACGGGATTCTTTGCGAGCGTCACCGGATTCAGCTTAAAGAACGATTCCTTGAGGGCTCGGCCCGCGATCTCGGCGTCGAACAACGGCCTGGCGCGTGCCAACTTCTTGGGCAGAAGTGATGTCAGGTCTTCGGCGGCCGGCGTTGGTTTGGGTGGCGTGACAGTGGTCGACATGGGATTAGAACAGCTTTCCTTGATGCATCAGATAATGCTCCACAATGGGCCCCAGCGAAAGCGCGGGGAAGAACGTGAGCGCACCCACGATCACAACGGTGCCCACCAGCAGACCCACGAATAGCGCCCCGTGCGTTGGAAAGGTCCCGCTGGTGGTGGCGACTTTCTTCTTGGCGGCGAGGTTTCCAGCGGCAGCCAGGAGCGGCAGCAGAAACAGGAAGCGTCCGATCAGCATCGCCAGGCCGAGAGTCAGGTTGTACCAGGGTGTGTTGGTGCCGATTCCACCGAAGGCGCTGCCGTTGTTGCCGGTTCCGCTGGTGTACGCGTAAAGGATCTCAGCGAAGCCGTGCGGACCTCCGTTGGTCACGTTCGTGATCGCAGCGCCGGACGGATTCCAGTAACTGTCCTTTGCGAACGGGACAACCACACTGATTGATGTGAACACCAGAATACTGGCCGCAGTAGCAATGACCGCGAGCATAGCCATCTTCACTTCCTTCTGCTCGATCTTTTTTCCGATATATTCGGGTGTGCGCCCCACCATCAAGCCGGCGATGAACACAGCCACGATGGCGTACAAGAGAATTCCGTATAGTCCCGCGCCCACACCTCCAAAAATCACCTCACCCGTCATGATATTGAACAGCGGCACCAGTCCTCCAATCGGGACGAAGCTGTCGTGCTGGCCATTGATAGCCCCGCAGCTTGCGTCCGTGGTAATGGTGGCGAACAACGCGGTGGAGGCAATGCCGAATCGCGTTTCCTTGCCTTCCATATTGCCGCCCGCCTGCGTCGCGCTGGCGGTGGTCTGGATACCCAGCTTGGCGAGCAGTGGGTTGCCGCCTTGCTCGGCTGGATAACAGACAAAGACTCCAGCCAGGAACATCACACTCGCAGCAGCGAACAATGCCCAGCCTTGGCGAGTATCTCCGACCATCTTGCCGAAGGTGTACATCAATCCGGCCGGGATCACGAAGATCATCAGCATCTGAACGAAGTTGGAGAGCGGGGTCGGATTCTCGAACGGATGCGACGAGTTGGCCCCGAAAAATCCACCGCCATTGGTGCCCACCATCTTGATGGCCTCTTGAGAAGCCACCGGGCCCTGTGGAATAATTTGTGCCGCGCCCTCCACAGTCGCCGCCTTCGTGTTGGGATGAAGGTTTTGAATGACACCTTGCGAGCACAGGAAAAGCGCCCCGACCAGCGACAGCGGCAGCAGCACGTAGAGGGTGGCGCGGGTCAAGTCCACCCAGAAGTTCCCGATGGTCTTCATCTGCTGGCGTGCGAACCCGCGCGCTACCGCGATAGCGATGGCTACTCCGGCCGCACCCGACACAAAATTCTGTACAGTGAGCGCAGCCATTTGAACGAAGTAGCTCAGCGTGGACTCGCCACTATAGGACTGCCAGTTCGTGTTGGTGACAAAGCTGACCGCTGTGTTGAACGCCAGGTCCGGCGTCATGACGGGAGTTCCGAAATTCTGCGGATTCAGCGGCAGGTAAGCTTGCGCGCGTTGGATCACGTAGGCCAGCAGGAAGCCGAACACACTGAACGAAAGCAGCGCGCCCGAGTATTGCGTCCAACGCTGTTCCGCGTCTTCGCGAATCCCACTGAGCTTATAGATCAGGACTTCCAGCCAGCGCAACACGGGATGCAGGAACGTCCGCTCGCCGTTAAAGACGCGGGCCATGTATAACCCGACCGGTTTTGTAATGGCCAGCAGGATCAGAAAGTAGATGACGATTTGGAGAACGCCGATCGATGTCATGGTTAGGTCCCTAGAACTTTTCCGGCCGCAGCAATGCGTAGATCAAATAAACGAAGAGAAAGAAGGATGCAATTCCGGCGATGATGTAATCCATGGTTGGGTTCCTTTTACAGTTTGTCGCACGCCTTGGTGAAAGCCCAAGAGACGACGAAGAACAAGATCGCGACGATCACGTAGAAGAGGTCGAGCATTAAGTCCTCAATTCACTGTAGAACGCCGAGGGTGAGGAAGTGATAAGGAAGGCATAAGGATTTCATAAAGACGGAGCCGCCTAGCTTCTTGCGAGGGCCGCAATTCCTAACGCAAAACGCATTGCGAAGGCCAGGAACCCGGCGCCCACCACTCGCAAAATCAGCTTCTTGCCCCAATCGCCGTCCTTGACATAGGGAAAGAAGCCGAAACTCTCGTGGACGAGGTTGCCAAAGCGAGCCGGGGCAACGATCATGAACAGGCCCACACCGGTCCAACCCAGAAACATCAGGGCGTAAACCAGAACGATTCCTAGCAGCCGGCTCATAGAGTGCTCACCTGCACTTGGCAAAGTGGGGCGGACCACTAGCTGAAGTTTTCATTCCTTTGGATGGGCTGGAAGATTTGCGGCATTAGCTACTGCCTCGCAGTTACGCTGGCCGGCGGTTCAGCCTCCGGCGGAAAACTCTTGATCGTAATGCCTCCAAAACCCATGCGCAGATAGACCCGATGCGTTGCGGACGGGCCGGCGAACCGTTCGCCCAGCAGGTACCGGCGGCGGTGCAAGTCGCCCGCAAAATCGGAGGTAACGACGCCAACTTTGGTTTTTGCATCGATCGAGTATGCACCCGTATCCGGGAGCATCAGCACTAGGTCGCCGCGATGTCCGGTGGCCTGGATGTCCCCGGTCACATTCGCCACCAATACCTGGCCGGTGCCGTGGTGGATCTCGAGACGCGAATCGCGCGGCACATGGATCTCATAGTCCACCGATATTTTCCTGTCCTGGTGAGTGGAGATCGCCAATTCGGTATCAGAAATCCGCTCGGTGGTAATACGGACGCGCTCCAATCGGGTTGCCGCGTTCTCCCGCTGCTTGAGTTCGTAATATTTCTGCGTTGACTTTACAACGGCAATTTCAACCTCGGGCCGATCCCAGCCTTCTACGTTCAAAGTCCCGTAGGAGCTGTTGACGCGAATGACTCCCCCAGGCGCAAAACTGAAGCGCTCGGTCTTGGTTGCTTCAACACGCTGCTCGGCTTCGGATATCGGCAGGGTCATTCCTAACAAGCCAAGTTCGAAGAAGAGTATCGCCAGATTGCCTCTCATTTCTCTCCTCTATGAAACCCCGTGTGGACTCAGTTGCGCCCGCGCCTGCATCACCATGTTCCTGTATCGCCGCGCCAGCTCGCGTATCCATCCATGATCCCGGCGCTTGATGGCATCTTCGTGAATCAAGTCCCTGCCAATGCCCAGCGCCGCGGCGCCGGCAAGAATGTAATCGGAGGCGTTTTGCTGATTCACGCCGCCCGCTGCAATGAGGGGTACCTCGGGGAAGGGGGATTTCAAAGCTTTGATATAACCAGGACCACCGACCTGACCGCAAGGAAAGATTTTGACGAAGTCCGCACCCGCTTTCGCGGCAGCGATTACGTCGGTGGGCGTTAAAGCACCGGGGATGACCAGGATTTTTTCGTTGGCGGCAAACTCCACTATCTTGACATCGAACCCTGGGCTGGTCAGAAACAGTGCGCCGGCATCCACACACTTGCGGGCCCACGAGAGATCTAGAACGGTACCAGCGCCTTGAATCACGTCGAGACGATGCTCTGACAGGTGCCGAATCACATCCAGGGCGCCCGGCACAGTAATGGTGACCTCTACGATGGGGATTCCACCGCTAGCCACCGCTTCAGCGGCGAAAATGGCGTCCTCGGGGCTGTGTAGCCGTACCGCCGGGATGATGCCGATCTCTTCGATACGCGCGCGAACCTGTTCCTTCGTCATATGGCTATCATTATCGTCGCCGAACCGCAGTGCGAGAGAGCGTTACCGAGCCGCGACCGTGAGGGAGTCGGTTGGTCAAGGCAAGCTCCGCGTTCCCACTGCCTGACGCAATTGCTCCACTGCAGTCAGGTAGGCGGCCACTGCCTGGCGGTAGGCGAGCTGCATGGCGCGATAACTGCGCTCGGCATCCAGAAAATCAAGCAACGCGGTAGCGCCGCGCCGGTACGAGTATTCACTGATATCGCGGCTACGCTTGGAATCCTCCAGGACGCCGGATCGATAGATTTGAATCAGCCGGTCGTTCGACCGCACGCCTTCATAAGCGTCTTTCACGTCTGTCAGAACCTGCCCGGTTGACGCACTCTGCTGCTCCTTCGCTTGATTGATGGCGTAACGCGTGCGAGCAATTTCACCCTGATTGCGGTCGAAAATCGGCATCGGAATGCTGAACGAGAAAGTCAGGGCGCTGAGGCCGTTGACATGCGAATAGTTGCCCGAAACAGTGTAATCCTGTTTCCCATTCGCCTTAGCCAGAGTATATTGGCTGTTCGACGCTTTAACGCCTAGCACTGCCGCGCGGAGATCGGGCCGATTTTGCAGCGCCTTGGTTTGTAGGTCCTCCAGCTTCACGGACAGAGGCTGGTAGTCGAATGAACCTGTAACGTCGTAATCGGCAGGCACCGATTCGTAGCCCAACTGTTGCCGGAGGTCGGACAGCGCCTGGTCCCTGGAGAGCTCCGCCTGTTCAACATCGCTCTGGAACTGTACCAACTGTAGCTTCATCTTCAAAAAATCATTCTCGGCGATAGCGCCGATTTGGTATTGCCTGGCGCTGATGTTCACTGTTTCTTGAAAGCTCTTTAAATCCTGCTGCGCGAGGTCGAGTGTTGACTCCGCTAGCTGGACATTGACGAAGAGCTGGCCCACCTGAAAAGCCAGACCGCGTTCGCTGTCGGAGACCTGCGCCCGTGTGACGGTCGTGTTGTCCTGGGCTGCCTCCAAGCGGTGCTGCCGCTTCTCGCCGCGTTCGAACATGTAACTCAAGCCGATGTCGCCTTCGGTTGAGTCGTGCAGATAATCCAGGAAGCCGACGCCCGGCTTGTACAGCGGCAGGTATTCCCAGTCCGTGAAGAAGGTCGGATTCGGGCGAAGGTTCGCGGTTACTTCTTGGGCCAGGTTTTGTTGGATCGTGGTCCTCGTAGCCAGCAGGCTGTGGTTGCGTTGTATCGCCAGCTCAATGGCCTGCTCGAGCGTGAGCTTGACTGGTCCCGCGGCCGCCTGACCAAAAGCCGTGTCCGCCAACGTTGCGCAACAGATCACTATACCGGTAGCGAAGAATGCCTTAGTTCGAAGTTCCACAATTCTACCCTTAGTGCTCAAAAGGACGCCTCCAGTTTCGGGAGCTGATCTCGCTCGCTCGCGAACCAGACATAAAGCGTAGGTAGGATGAAGATGCTCATTGCCAGGTCGGCGATCAGGCCACCCACAATGACGATCGCAAACGGGCGCTGCGAGTCGGACCCGATGGCGTGCGACAAGGCGGCCGGCAACAGGCCCAGCGTCGCCACCAGCATGGTCATCATGATGGGGCGAAGCCTCAAGACAGCACCTTCGACAGCCGCGTCGAAGACCGCGTAACCCTTGGCGCGAAGCTGATTGATGTACTCCAACATGATGACGCCGGTTTGTACCGACACGCCGAACAACGCCAGAAAGCCGACGCCTGAGGAGACGCTGAAGTGCGTACCGGTGATCAGCAGCGCCAGCAATCCGCCAACCCGAGCCATGGCCACGGTCAGAAGAATTACCAGCGCCCATTTCGCCGAACGGAACATTGAGTAGAGAATCATGAAAATGACCAAAATGGTCAGCGGGACGATGAGAAGCAGGCGCGCTTCGGCACGCTGTTGACTTTCGTACTCTCCAGACCACAGAATTCGATAACCCGGCGGCAACTTCACTTTTTCGTTGATTCGCTTGATGGAATCCTCCACCGTGCTCCCGAGATCGCGGTCTCTCACGTTGAAAGTCACAGCCACATATCGAGTGTTGCCTTCGCGGTAAATATCGTAGGCGCCATCGCGGACCTCCACTTTGGTTAGCTGGGCCAGCGAGACTCGTTCTCCCGAGGGAGAGAGCAGCCGGACATTTGCGATCGCTCTTGGAGTATCGCGATATTGTTGCTGATAGCGCACTACTACGTCGTAGCGCTGCTCACCGATCAAAACCTGACTTACAGCATTTCCGCCCACCGCGGTTTGCATCGCATCCTGTATGTCTGACACGTTGATCCCAAAGCGGGCCGCCTGCCTGCGGTCGATCGTCAGATCGAGATTCGGCTGCCCGAAATCCCGCAATAGCTTGACGTCGTGCATACCTGGAATGCCTGCCATGGCCACGGCCACCTCTTCGCCCTTCGCCTCAAGAGTCTTCAAGTCGTTGCCGAACACCTTGAGCGCGAGTTGGCCCTTGGTGCCGGTGAGCGTCTCGCCGACGTTGTCTTCAATCGGCTGCGAGAAATTCCAGATTGCGCCGGGGTACCTCTGTACGGCGCGATTCATGGCGGCGATAAGATGCTCTTTGTTCTCATGAAAGACCGGCCTCCATTGTTCCTTCGGCTTCAAGTCGACGAAGAACTCGGTGTTGCTGAACCCTCCCGTATCGGTTCCATCGTCGGGCCTGCCAGTCTGTGACACGACTTTGCTCACTTCCGGGAACGACGCAAACACATAGCGCTCGTTGGTGGTGAATTTCTCACCCTCCGAAAGACTCGTGCTATTGGCCAGCGTGCCACGCGCCCAGATAGCGCCTTCATCCAAGTGCGGCAGGAACTCGGAACCGATGAGAGGTCCAAATGTTAGATACAGCGCCACCGACAGGCCCACCACGCCGACGCCAATTGTAAGCCAGCGATGACTGATCGCCCACCGCACAGCGTGCCGGTAGAGTTTCAGTGAAATTTCCATCGGGTAGTTACGACGCTCCTTGACGCCCTTCCGAAAGAGAACGCTGGATAGCACGGGTGCGATCAAAATGGAAAACGTCAAGGCGCCCAGCAGAGCGAACGCTACCGTCCAGGCCATGGGCCGGAAGAGCCGGCCTTCTACGCGCTGCAGCGTGAAGATGGGCATGTACGCGGTGATGATGATCGCGATAGCGTAGAACACAGGCCGTTGGACCTCGTGGCAAGCTTCGCGGATCATTTCCCCGGAGGTTTTTGGCGGAGCGCCATTGCGGTGGCGGCTCAGATGACGGATGATATTTTCGATCATCACCACCGCGCCATCCACCACCATGCCGAAATCCAGCGCGCCCAAGGAAAGGAGGTTAGCGGGAATGCTGCTCACGTTAAGGCATATGGATGCGAACAGCAGGGAAAACGGAATGGTGAGGGCCACGATCATCGCCGCCCGCGCATTGAGGAGAAACAGGAACAGGATGATGGCAACCAGCAACATCCCCTCTCCGAGGTTGTGTAGCACCGTGTGCAAGGTGAAGCGGAGAAGGTCGGAGCGGTCCAGCATGGGAACCACCTTCACGCCCGGGGGCAGGATGCCGTTATTGAGTTGATCAACCTTCTTGTGAATCGCCGCAAGCGTCGCCTCTTCCTCGGCGCCTTTGCGCATCAGAACGGCGCCTTGGATGACATCCGGTTCGTCAACAATCCGCCCGTCGTCCATGTGGTTGGCCCGCGCCATGTGGCCCAGCCGGATTTTGGGACCCTGGGCTACGTCCGCGATGTCCTTCACGCGGAGCGCGGTCCCGCTTTGGGTCTTGAGAACGGTTTGCTGGATGTCTTGCACACTGCCGAAGAGTCCCAGCGTGCGGACATTCATCTGCTGCAGGCCGACCTCGACAAAGCTGCCGCCGGCATTGATGTTGTTGTTGGCTAGTTGCTGCTCAACTTGACCGATGCTGAGTCCGTAGGACACCAGCTTGCCCGGGTCCACACGCACCTGGTATTCGCGCACCGTTCCGCCGAAGTCGGAAACGTCCACCACGTTGGGAACAGATTTGAACTCCTTCAGCAGAACCCAATCTTCGATGGATCTCAAATCCATCAGGTCGTAGTGCGGATTCGTACTTCGCAGCGTGTACCAATAAATCTGCCCGGTGGTGCTCCAATCCGTTCCAATTTGAGGCTGCAGGTTTTGTCCCGGTGGCAGATTCACCTGTGTCAATCTTTCGAGGACCTTTTGACGGTTCCAATCATTGATGGAGCTGTCGTCAAAAATCATGATCACGAACGACAGGCCGAAGATGGATTCCGACCGCAGGTAGGTCAGGTGCGGCATGCCGTTCATCTGGATTTCGATCGGAATCGTGACTTGTTGTTCCACCTCTTCGGCGGACCGGCCGGGCCATTGGGTGATTACGGTCACGTAGTTGTCGGCGATGTCGGGATAGGCTTCCACCGGGAGGTTGTGAAAGGAGATTACTCCCCAGGCGGTTAATAGCAGCGCAGTCGCTATCACCACGAAGCGGTTGTTAAGCGCGAAATCGACGAGCGCGCGAATCATATTCTATTCCTTGCTGAGTTCCGCTGGGCCTGCTAGCCTATCCAAAGTGAAATGCAGACGCCCGTGGCGCACGCAAGAGTGCGTGCGCTACAGCGTGTCTTCAAGGAAGTCGGTTCTGTCATTGGGCAATGACGTGGTCCAACACCAGCGCGTTCGTCACCAACTGTTGGCCTGGCGCTATTCCGGACTTTATCTCCTGCAGGTTGCCCGGCAGGAGGTCCCCACTCACAACTTCCAGGCGGCGAAATTTATTTCCGGGCGCGGGTACGTACACCCAGTCGCGGTCGTGCATGTGAAGGACGGCGTCGGCGGGGACTGCGGTGTGTGTTTCCTTGGTTTGCCCGCGGAACGTAGCTTTCACGAACATGCCCAGGCGCATGATGCCTGGATTTCGCACTTCAATGCGGACTTTGCCGGTGCGTATGTTGGGATCCAGGATGGCGCCGATGTTGCTGACGGTTCCCGTGAACCCGCGGTCGGGATAAGCATTCAAGCTGATCTCCGCCGTATCGCCAAGCTTGACGCTGGCCAGGTCGTTCTCGTAGACATCGCACACAATCCAGACGTAGGAGAGATCGGAAATCGTGAATGGGCTCGGAGTATTGAACGCTTGCACGGCCGATGCATTGGTGACTTGCTGATCGGTGATCACTCCCGAGGCTGGCGCGAAGATGTCCACCGTGCCATTTGGCTTATCCGGGTCGTTGCCGAGCAACCGGAGATGCTCAGACATAGTTTCCAGATCCACCT
>PMUN01000043.1 GCA_003166875.1 Bryobacterales bacterium
TTCATTCCCGGCATCACGGGCCGCTTATATCAGCAGTTCGCCGTAACGATTGCCATTTCGGTTATCATCTCGGCCTTCAACGCGTTGTCGCTGAGTCCTGCTCTCTGCACATTGCTGCTGAAGCCGGGCCAAGAATCCCACGGTCTGTTGCATCGGTTCTTCGGAGGATTCAACCGCATCTTCGAGAAAGCAACGAACCGGTATGTCGGAATTTCGGGCGCTCTTATTCGGAAGATGGGCATCAGTTTTGCACTTCTTGCCGTGGTCGCGGGCGCCGCGTTTGTGGTTGGGGATAGGCTGCCATCCGGATTCCTTCCCACCGAAGATCAGGGGTATTTCTATCTGAATATTCAACTTCCTGACGCAGCCTCACTTCAGCGCACCGACGCTTTCACCAAAGAAGTGGAGGCGGTCCTCAAGAACACAAACGGCGTGCAATATTACAGTACGATTGTGGGAAGCAGTCTTCTCACCCAAACCAACGCCACTTATAGCGCCTTCGTTTTCGTCGCCCTCAAGCGGTGGGGCCAGCGGAAGACCAAGGAGACAAGCATTCAGGCCATCATGGAATCGGTCAATGCCAAGCTCGACAGGATGCCGGCGGGGCGCGCATTCGCTTTTTCGCCACCTGCCATTTCGGGCGTGGGAACGTCCGGCGGCTTCAGTTTCATGCTCGAAGACCGGGTGGGTAGAGATGTCCCCTATCTTGCCGAGAACACGCAGCGATTTCTTGACGCCGCGCGCAAACGGCCCGAATTGACAAGGCTCAACAGCTCATTGAACGCGCGGGTTCCTCAGGTGCTGGTGCAAGTGGATCGAGATAAAGTTCTGAAGCAGGGCGTCGAAGTGACAGATGTATACACGACGCTTAGCGCGTTCATGGGCTCGCTATTCGTTAATTATTTCAACCGCTTCGGCAGGGCCTGGCAGGTTTACATCGCTGCCGAGGATGGATACCGGTCGCGGGCGGAAGATGTCATGAATTTCTTCGTCCGCAACAAAGAGGGCGAGATGTTACCCCTTTCCTCCGTGGTTTCGCTCCAGACTAGAGCGGGGCCGGAATTCACTTCACGGTTCAACGAATATCGGGCAGTGGAGATTACCGGGTCGCCAGCCCCCGGGTACAGCACGGTGAAGGCTATGAATGCGCTGGAACAGGTAGCCAATCAAGTGCTTCCGAAAGGTATGGGGTACGATTGGAACGCCCTTTCCTACCAGCAGAAGAAGGCGTCAACCCAGGTAAGCCCCGCCGCTGTCTTCGGTTTTTCGTTGCTCGTTGTGTTCCTGATCCTGGCGGCGCAGTATGAGAGTTGGACTCTTCCGTTCAGCGTGCTGTTAGGCACACCCATCGCCGTCTTGGGCGCGTTTCTGGCTCTTTGGATTAGGGGCTTTGAGAATGATGTGTACGCTCAAATCGGTTTGGTCATGTTAATTGGCTTGTCGGCAAAGAACGCTATTCTGATCGTCGAGTTCGCCAGAACGGAACGCATGAAGGGCAAGTCCGCCCTCGATGCGGCTCTGGAGGGGGCCCGTATTCGGCTCAGACCGATCTTAATGACCGCCTTCGCTTTTATTTTCGGTACCATTCCCCTGGCAATCGCCAGTGGCGCGGGTGCGGTTTCGAGGGAAATACTTGGGACGGCCGTAATCGGCGGCATGCTCGCGGCTACCTTACTCGCAATTTTCATCATCCCGGTAACCTACTACGCGATGGAACATTTGAAGGAAAAGGTAGCCGCGCGAAAGAGCGTAGCGTGAAATTCTTTTCAGCAGCCCTTCTTGCCTTCAGCATGATGCTGTGTGGATGCCTGATGGGACCCAATTACAAGCGACCCGCGATCTCTGCCCCGCCGGCGTTCCGCGGACAATCAACAGCGGAGCAGAGCTCGTTCGCCGATCAGGGATGGTGGGACGTTTACTCCGATCCGTTCTTAAACGCGCTCATCAAAGAGGCGCTAAAGAACAACAATGACTTGAAAACGGCGATCGCCCGCGCCAAAGAGGCTGAGGCGTATCGCGGAGTAGCTCGGTCTGCTTACTTTCCCACGGTGAACCTGGAGTCCGGAGTTCAACGCGATCATGGCGTCTTTAAAAACAACCCCGATTTGGACCTTCCTACCAACACCCAAACCAGTAACTTGTTTTTGGGAGGGCTCTCCACGGCTTGGGAAATCGATTTGTGGGGCCGCATTCGAAGATCCACCGAGGCAGCCAACGCGGAATATCTCGCCACCGAAGAAGGCCGCCGCGGATTGATGCTCGCGCTGATCAGCGAGGTGGCGCAGGATTACCTGGAATTGGTGGAGTTGGACGGTCGACTGGCAGTGGCGCGCAACAGCCGGGATGCCTTCGAAGCCACCCACACTTTGTTCAGTAAGCGGTATGGAGCGGGAATCGTTTCGCGCTTGCAGGTCACGCGCGCGGAAGCGGCTTTGGCCGCGGCGGAAGGAACGCTCACCGATATTGAACGGCAAGTTGCTGAGAAGGAGAATCAGATCTGCGTTCTCGTCGGGCGAAACCCCGGTCCAGTGCAAAGAACTGTTCCGGACAAAGAGATGAACCCGCCGCCAACCGTTCCGGCGGGAATTCCTTCCCAACTGTTGGAGAGGCGGCCTGATATCCGCCAAGCTGAACAGAACCTCAGAAGCGCATCGGCAAGGATTGGCGTCGCGAACGCGAATTTCTTCCCACGCTTTGGATTGACGGCGCTTTTTGGAAAGGTTAGCACGGAGCTCAGTTCGCTAAGCGGCGGGACCGCGGACATCTGGGCGCTGGCCGCTTCTTTTTCGGGCCCTGTCTTTACCGGGGGGCGGCTCACCAGCGAGTATCGAGCGGCAGTTTATGTTTTTGATCAGGCCAAATATCAATATTCGCAGAGCGCACTGAGAGCATTTCGGGAAGTGTCGGATGCTTTAATCGCTTCCGAGAAGCTGTCCCTGGTCGAAGCACAGCAGAAGCGTGAAACGGCGGCGCTCGCAGATTCGGTCGCCATTGCAAGACGCCGCTATCTTGGTGGGCTTGCCAGCTATTATGAAGTCCTGGAAGCGCAGCAACTGCTTTACCCCGCCGAAATCAGTCTTTCCGAGACGTCCCGGGATCGACGGCTTGCGATCGTTCAACTGTATCGAGCGCTCGGCGGCGGTTGGAATTTTGATAACACCCAGTGGACGAACGGGCGGTAGTGGACCGGAAAATAGGCTTACAAGTCACCTCCTCCAACGTAGTGTCCGGCACGCATTGCCTCGCGGAGGGTCGGAGCGTCCCGCACTACCAGCTTGGTCGGGCGGAAAACTACCGCGCATCTGCTATGGTCAAAATCCCCTAGGCGTGTATAAGCTGTTACTAAGTGAGTTGCGTCCAATAACAAATTTCAAGACGTGATCAATGCAGCCTTACAGTTCACAGGTGAATATACCGCGGCCTAAATGGACAGGGCGAATCCTGTTTGCGCTCACGCTCTGTTCTGCATGTGCAATTGACGCATACGGCTGGTCCTCTGCCTCGCTCTTACATCCATCAACCAGACAGGCAGAAACGACCATGACATTTCTGGGGTGGATAGCTCTCGGTCTGGCGGCGGGGTTGATAGGCAGCCAGCTTGTAGAGAGGAAAAGAGACGGCAGTCTGCCTGACATCCTGATCGGAGTTGTCGGCGCCATGGCCGGAGGCTGGTTGTGGTACACATTCGGGCCCGCCGGCGTAAACGGACTCAACCTCGTCAGTCACTTTGCGGCGGTTATCGGCTCGTTGGCCTTCCTGCTTACTTATTACGCGTTCAGACGAGTTTGAAGTACAACCTGGTCAAGCCGCTCCATGGTCTCTTCCGACAGGCCAGATCATCGTTGTGAAATGTCCGCAGCGAAGGACGGCCAATAACGGACAAAACGCGAACCGGCAGCCGTCCTATCAACGGCTACCGACTCGCGTTTTGATTCTCGGACTACCCCCAGGTTCGGAGGTGCCCGCGGGTTAGACCGCTACAAACAGCGTATTGCCTTCCCGATTGACAAGGAGGAGAGTCGGCTGGTCCTTCTTGCCCGAAGCCATCGCGTGGTCGAAGTCCTGAACGCTGTTCACGGACTGCCGGTTCACCTGCTGAATCACATCGCCGGTCCGGATGCCTGCATCCGCCGCGCGGCTGGATGGATCGACCTCAGCCACCACCACACCCTTGGTTTCAGGAGCCAGCTTCATTTCCCGAGCGGTCTGTGGTGTCAGGTTTTCAACCGAGACGCCTTCCAGGGCGCCACCGGTTTCATTTCTATCAAGCGAGGCTCGCTCTTCCTTAGAAGGGAACTCCCCCATCTTCACCATCACCTGCTGCGGTGTGCCGGCGCGGAGAACACTCAATTGCACCGTTGATCCCGGCGAAAGAAGGCCGATCTGAAGGCGCAGTTGATTGGCGTCGTCAATCGGCTTCCCGTTCACCTCAAGGATGATGTCGCCCTGTTTTAGATCGCTGTGGGCGGCCGGACTGTTGGCCGTAATGTCACCGACAACGGCGCCTTTTGCCTCCTTTGCTCCGAATGCCTTCGCCATCGCAGGTGTCACGTCTTGAGGCAGGATGCCGAGGTAGGCGCGCTCGACTTTGCCGTTTTTCAGAATCTGGTCCATCACGTGACGTGCCAGGTTAACGGGCACCGCAAAACCGATTCCCTGATTGCCACCGGAATTGGCAGACAGGATCGCGGTGTTGATGCCGATGAGGTGTCCTTCGTCGTCAATCAGCGCGCCACCGGAGTTGCCGGGGTTGATCGGCGCATCCGTCTGAATGAAGTCCTCGACTTCCTCAATGCCGAGGTTGCCGCGGCCCATCGCACTCACGATTCCCGACGTTACGGTCTGACCCACACCGAATGGGTCGCCAATGGCGAGTGCTATGTCTCCAACCTGAACCTTGGAAGAATCCCCTAGCGTGACATAAGGAAAGTTGGCTCCTTCGATCTTGAGGACAGCGATGTCGGTGCGTGGATCGGTACCTACAACTTGAGCTTTCATCTCGCGCTTGTCGCGGAGAGTGACCGTAATTTCAGTCGCGTGGTCCACAACGTGGTTGTTGGTCAGCACGTAACCTTCGGGGCTCACGATTACACCCGAACCCAGGCTCTTCTCAAGGCGCTCCTTTGGAATATTAAAGCGCGGGGAACCCCCGTCGCCAAAGAACTGACGTAAGAACGGGTCCATCGACGGCTGACCTTGCATGCCGCTGGTCTCATTTTTAGTGACGCGTGAAGAGGAAATGTTCACCACTGCCGGCACTACTTCCTTGACTACACGCGAATAGCCCCGCGCGTCTTCGGTACCTGAGTGGGATGCCACCTTGATCGAGGCTGGCGGCCAAGGACCCGAGTGAATTCCCGCGGTAACGGCCGCTAGGCCGAGAGCGCATCCAACAGTCAAAGTTGCGGCGGAGAAGATTACCGCCTTGCGACGGCTCCCAAAATACATTCCAAGTCTCATTTTGCCTCCTTTTGGCATCCTCCCAACGCTTTCGGGAGGCTGGCCGTCGGGGATACCTAAGCTCCTCGTCCGGCTCAATTACAGACTAATGCCGCTTGCTTCTTAAACCCATGCCCTTCGAAGGGGGAAACGAGAACCCTGCGGAGGGGATGGCTGTTACCCTATCCGAGGCACATCGGAGTCCCACGCGCCATGCCGCCGGTGAGGCGTATGCCCTCCGAAGGCGATATTAGGTCGACCGTTCGTGTCCCTACAATGAGGCAGGTGGAAAGGAGACTTAGACGATGAAACAGAACACGGAAGGGCCTTTCAAGCAGACCGTCTCATTGGACAAGTGTATAGGACGGCTCCTCAAAGAAGAACTCGAACGCGTTCCTTTGTTTGGCGCAGCCAAGCGGTTCTCCGTTGTGTTTCTATCCACATCAGCGAAGGATGCCCTAAGGATGCACCATCATCTATCGGCGGCCGGCATCCGCGCCTATCACGCGAGCGACGCTCGTGAGGCGGAACTGCTGCTGGTGACTACCAGCGCGAAGATTCTGTTGATTGACATTGACCGCACGGCGGAACCGTGGCGGGCAATTCTGCAAAGCCTTGGCGAGTCGCACCCCAACGTACCCAAGGTAGTCCTCACGGCCCGGAACGAGAACATTTGGACTCTGATCCTCTCCCATTTTGCGCTCGATGTCATCCCCAAGCCGGCCCATCTGGGCGATCTCTTCGGGGCTCTTGAATACGCCCACTCGGCGCAACAGGAACTCAACGACCCGGAACGCAGGCACGAGCGAGTGATGCGTGTGCTGAAGGCGAACCGCCCGGCTGCGCAACAGGGGACGTCGAAGCATCTCCACCCGGAAATTGGAAAGACCACTGTCTCCATCCGGCGGTCCGTCTGGTACTCGATCCGAGTGCGCCTGTCTGCCATGATGAACTAGGCGGCTCATGTCTGATGGAAACCCGGCTGTTATCGGAGACCAAAGCACCAGTCCCGTGCCCGAACCGGCGCTGGAAGCAGCGCATCGCCGCACCCGGCTGATCCTTGCCATAGGTCTTGGGGGCATGATAGTGCTGATGCTCGCAGCGGGAATCGACGGAGTTCGGGTGCTTCAGGGCATTCGCGAACAGGGCGACCTCATCCGAGCGAATGCACGGGCGCGAACCGTCACCCTGGTATCGATCCAAACCAAGCTTCTTCTCTCCGACACTTTCGTCCGCGACTATCTATTTGACCCCGACGAGAACCGCAGCGCCGAACACAATGACCAGCTGCGGCGGGTTTGGGCGGATTTGGAACAGGGTCTCGATAGCTATGCCACCACTCCCGACGCCAACGAGGCCGAGATGGCTGCGCAGCTGAAACGAAAGATCGATCTCTATTGGGAATCGATTAGCCCAAGCCTGAGATGGTCGAATCGCGAACGTAGGACGTCGGGTTTGGCGTTCTACAATTCGACCGTCCTGCCGAGCCGAGTCTCGATCCTGGAAATCACAGCGGAGATCGATAATGCGCATTCGCGGCAGCTGGCGGACGGAGAATCGCGGATGATTGCCGGATTCGGAAACCTGCGCTCCGAGTTACTGTGGACGTTCGTATTGAGTCTGGTTGCCGCAACGATTCTGGCAATTGGAAGTGCGATCTACATTTTGCGACTTGAGCGGGAAACCCGGTTTCGATACGAACAGGTTGCCGCCGGCCGCGTCGAAATGGGCAAGCTGTCCCAGCGATTTGTCACCGCTCAGGAGCAGGAAAGGAAGTCCATTTCAAGGGAACTCCATGATCAAGTGGGACAGACACTCAACGCCTTGCTCGTCGATGCCGGCAACCTCCAAAAGCGCATTCCGGAGAGCGATAAGCAGAGCGGAGAACTCCTGAACTCGATCCGGCGGCTTGCCGATACCAGCGTTAATGAGGTTCGCGACATCGCTCTCTTGCTGCGGCCTTCGATGCTGGATGATCTGGGTTTGACCGCCGCGATCCAATGGCAGGCGCGTGAAGTTTCCCGGCGGACCGGACTTGCCGTGAAGGTTGCTGCCGAGGCCGAGTCCGACGATCTGCCCGAGGACCTAAGCATCTGTCTCTACCGGATCGCGCAGGAAGCACTGCAAAACGTCGCGCGCCACGCTCAGGCCAAAACGGTTCAGATCGAACTGAAACAGGATCTTGACCGGTTGGTGCTCAGCGTGCACGATGATGGAATCGGATTTGACGCAGAGAAGGTTCGCGGTTTTGGGAGGGTAGGGATGGAAGAACGCCTGCGCCAGATCGGAGGGGTTTTGCGGGTCACGTCGCAACCAGGAAAAGGGACCACCGTGGTTGCAGAAGTTCCGATCCCCGTTCCCGGCCGCTTGGCAGGCTCATGAGATGATCCCTTTGCGCACCGCATAGAGGATCAACTCCGGGACCGAATGCAGATTCAGCTTTTCGAGGATGTTCCCTCGATGGCCCTCAACCGTGTACACGCTGAGTTTCAGGATGTTCGCGACTTCTTTGTTCGTTTTTCCCTCGGCCACCAGCTGGAGGATCTCTTTCTCCCGCGTCGTCAGCAGGTCGTAGCTGTCCTCAACCTCCCGCTTCGCAACTTGGCGCATGTAGTCCTCCAGCAACATTCGCCCAATGACGGGACTGAAAAACGACTTTCCCTCGGCAACCGCGCGAACGGCCTGAATCAAGTCAGCTTCGGCCGAGTTCTTTAGCAAATAGCCTTTCGCGCCAGCCTTCAGTGCGCGCAGAACGTACGTCTCGTCGGAGTGCATACTGAGAACTACTACCGCGATCGCGGGAGCAGCCGCAATAATTTTCCGCGTTGCCTCTATACCGTTTAGCAGCGGCATTCCGATATCAAGAACGGCCACACTCGGATGCAAAGAGGCGGCCAAGTCAACTGCTTGGCGGCCGTCATCGGCCTCGCCGACCACTTCAAAATCCGCCTGTTGCTCGAGTAAGAGCCGTAGCCCGCGGCGCATGACGGTGTGGTCGTCAGCCAGGAGAATACGAATGCGTGCCATGACTTGTGCGAATTGTCTTCAGGGGTTGCCCGACGATGAATTCCAAGACCCTCATTATCTCCTAGTTCCACACCGTGGTTGCGAGTAATTGGAAAATCGATATGCTGCGGGCTTTTCGTGTCCGCGTTGGTAGGGGTCGTCAAATGAGGCGCATAATTCGAACGTCACTACGTGAGGAGCCTGCGGATAGATTTCAATTCCCGCCCGCGTTTCGACTCGCGAAATGGCTTCACAATCGTCGGCCAGTCTCTGAGGTTGACCTTTTCTCCGGGCGGCACACGGAAGTCTTTTGAATTAATTTTCATCTTCTTCCCTCTCTGCGATGCCGCCGCTCTGTTCGCGTCTACTCATTTATGGGGCTCATCTTTCCTAACATCCCGCTCCGCTTGTTGCCAGTCCTGAACTGCGCGCCCGTCCTGGCGGCCTCGCTCCTCATACAGTTCATAGGCACGCTTGGCGATCTGCGGGGTCACGTCGACCGGCTTCCTGACCACTGCGTTAAGGACGCGCCATTTGATCATCGCGACTTTCAGGGCGTCGTTCAGGCCCATGCACGCGATCATGGCACAAACAAATAGCGCCAGCATCTGCCCCAAAGGCAATGGCTTGAGCCCGGGGAGCCCCACCAGCGTGAGCACAGTGCCCACGATGGCATCCGCGGCGAGGGCTGACAGGAAGGTCTTGCTGGGGAGCGTCGCCCAGAACCAGCTGCGCTCCCGAGCGGACACGACGGAGAATACGGCAAAGTAGAGCAGCATTAGAAAGCTGAAGGTATAGAGGGCATTGTCGTCGGTTGCCAAACCAAAATGCGACCAGCCGATCCACAATAGGAGGAGTGTTTCAGCAACCATCGCGATACCAACCACCACGGACACGGTGATGTAGCCTCCAATGTTCCATGTTTCCGGCTTCTTGGATGGCCGAACATTGTCCGTTGCAAGCGAGATCTTCGCGAAGTCCGTCATGAAGACCAGCAGCAGCATCGCAAAGGCGGAGACAACAAACTTGCCGGTCACCACGTACGCGATGGCCACGAAGGCCGCTTTGAGAATGGTTCGGCTGATTTTGTTGACGATCCACGTAAGGATACGCTGGTAGATGGTCCGCCCTTGCTCGACCAGTGCCACGATGTTCGTCAACCCCGCTTCGGTTAGGACGACGCTCGCGGCGCCCTTGGCGACATCGGTCGCGGTGCTGACGGCGATGCCGACTTCGGCCTGGCGCAACGCGGGCGCATCGTTGACCCCGTCGCCCGTCATCCCGGTGACGTGTCCCGCGGCCTGCAGGTGCTTCACCACGATATATTTGTCTTCAGGAAATACTTCCGCAAGACCGTCGGCGCCCGCCAACAAGTCCACCGCCTTGTTACCGGCTTGAGTGCTCTCTGCTTTCAAGTCGGCAACGCGCCGGATGTTAGGCAGCCCGACTCCTTGGCCAATCTCACGCGCCACCGGCAACGCGTCGCCGGTGAGCATCTTTACCGGGACGCCCAAGCCCTGAAGTTCGGCGATCAGTTGCTTCGCATCCGGCCGGGGCGGATCATAGAGCGACACTAATCCGAGTAACGTAGACGCGCCCGCCTCGGGGCCGCGCGCTACCGCCAACGTCCGATAGCCCTTCGCGGCCGACGCGCTGACGCGCGCCTCCAACGCCTCGACTGCCGGGGGCTGGAGTCCGCAGGCCTCGGCGATGGTTCGCACGGCGCCTTTCATCACGTGCAGCCGCTGTCCGTTCTGCTCGACCACAGCTTCCGTCCGCCGGTTCTTCGCATCGAATGGCGCGAAGGAGACGGGCGTGACCTTTGGAAGGTTATCGAACACGTGCCGGTCCTTGGCCGCGGCCAGGAACGCGAGATCGATCGGATCCTGGTTGGCTACTTGCGACGCGAGTGCGCCGGCGAACAGCACGTCGGCTTCGGTCGCCTGCTCCAGAGGGATTACGCCGGTGACGGCCAACTGGTTCATCGTGATCGTGCCGGTCTTGTCCACACAAAGCACGTCCATCGTCGCGGCATCCTCCGCCGCACTCAAGCGGGTGACCAGCACGCCGCGTTTGGCCAGCTCCTTCGATCCGACAGCCATGCTGACGGTGAACATGACCGGGAGAGCGACCGGTACCGCGCTCATGAGCAGGACGAGCATGAGCGGGACCATTTCGATGAGCGGGGCGCCGCGGATCAGCGACAGCACGACGACCACGCAGAGCAGCGCGCCGACGATGACGAAGAGCCAGCGGACCACCTTGCTCACCACGGCTTCGATGTGAAGCTTCGGACGCGCTTCCTGTACAAGTTGCGTGGTTCGGCCAAAGTAGGTCTTCGCCCCGGTCAGAATCACCACGCCGTTGCCCTCGCCTCGGCGGACGACGGATCCCGACGAAAGCACCTCTCCCGGTTTCTTGTCCGCGTCCTTCGATTNNTGACCTGCCAGCTCGAATCGCGCCGGACGCGTGCACTGACCTGCAACCGTTTCCGCAGGGCCTCCACGACTCCGGCGGCCCGGCGCTCCTGTTCAAAGCTCAACACAGCGTTGATCACCAGCAGGGCGCTCACCACGGCCAGGTCCGAATAGTTTCCCAACACGGCCGACAGAACCATGATCAGTTCGAGCATCCACGCCGAGATGCCCCAGAATTTCCCAAGGAACTTGAGAACCGGGTGGCCTTTTTTTACAGCCACTTCGTTATAGCCGTGCTCCTTCCGGCGGACGTCCACCTCGGCGTGTGTGAGCCCGGTGTCGGGGTCGACGTGGAGTGAGGCTAGCGTGTCGGGAATCGACGCGGTGGCGATGTCAGGAGGTTTGCCGCTTGCTGGCTTCGAGAGCGGCGGCTCAGATTCGGATTTACTTGGGGTTGTGAGCATGCAGAAGATCCTCTCTACCGCATGCCCGGTTTACGTGAGTTTCTGGCCATGAGTCGTCGATCCGCAACACGGCTCGGACGGTCATAGCGATCGCTGAATCCCCATGAATCCCGATGGCGGCAGCAGCGGTTTCGGCGCGCGCTTCTCCAGCGGCCGACGCATCCGTTAGGCCCACCTCTGGTACGAGTGTAAGTGGTCCGCAAGTCGCCTCAATCCGATAGAGTTAAGGCTACTTCGCCAACCGTGCCAGGATTTTGCGCCGCTGCCGAAAATGAATAAGACGATAGAGCCAATCAAGGATCATACGTCACCTCGATTCCAATTAACCCGAGAACTTCTGGCGAGGACAGCGGGCCGGCACTTTCGCAGAGTGAAAAGTCGGAACCATCATCCGATCCGCTGCCTCTAGAGGAAAGAATAAGATATTCACCTGTTTTCGGCCATCGCGTCCCGATGGTATATTTGCGGCAAACACCTTAGTAGGTACGAACCCGCTACCTCGAGCAGATTGGGACAGGCACAAAGTACCGGTATTGCCATCGCGGTCAGGTTTGGCTACGTGTGACGTCTGGGACGCTTCTGGAGCGGCCCCTTCTATCCTTCTCTTGCAACAAGAAATAACCAGAGTTGTGGGATAGGAACGTGGAAGCGATGGGCAACCCGGCGTCTTCAACGAGTGGGGCATCTAATCCAAGACCAGTTGCCAAGCTTGGCGGCAGGCGCCCGGCGCCAAATCGAAGTAATCCATCAAATCAGCCATGTCCACCACTTTCGATGCTGTGCCTCCAACGCCATGGGGCCGGTGACGATACCCGTCCCGGCGGCCAATTCCGCGGCTCCCAAGTATTGAAACCTTACGAGGCGGTCTTTCGGCCGGCAAGCATCTTCCTGTACGCATCCAACAATTGCTCACGCGCCTGCTGGCCTAGGGGATCGGGCAGTTCGGTTGGCTGGTAACGGTGGCACAGGTCTACCGTTTTACGAAGACTCTCGGCGAATTCGATGCAAGGCGGGCAACCGACAAGATGAGCTTCAATCTCCTGGCAGGCGTCCGGGGGAAGCTCCAGGTCTAGATACTCAGAAAGCAGCGAAAATACTTCCTTGCATTTTTCATTGTGCTCATGCGACGCCATTTCATTTACCTCGCGCGAGGCCGGTGCTCAGGTATTCATCCAACTTTTGGCGGACCGCCAGACGGGCGCGATGCAAGCGCGTCTTGACGACGTCCTCCGTCAGATCGAGGATCTGGGCGGTCTCAAGCGTAGATAATTCCTCCACGTCTCTCAGCAGGATCACTGACCGATAGTTCTCCGGCAGCTCGCCGATGGCCTGTTTCAGCACTTCTTTCAACTCTGATCGCAGCATCCGATCATCCGGCAGGCTGGACCAATCGGCGATTTGCAGTTTGCCATGGCCGCCCGCATGGTCCATCGTGGGCAGGAACTCGTCGAGTGAGAGCTCCTTCGACGGCGCGAAAACGCTCTTACGCCGCTTCATCAGGCAGGCGTTCTTGGCGATCTGGAAAACCCACGGTCGGACGCGCTCGGGTTCGCGAAGATGATCGAAGCTTTCAAACACTTTGAGCAAAGTCTCCTGCGCCACTTCCTCGGCGTCTTCTCGCTGGCCGCACATGAGCCAGCTATAGTGAAAGATCTTCGCGCGGAAGTGTTCCACAAAACGATCGAACGCCTCCGGTTCTCCACCAATCAATTGCCGCGCGAGTTCAACTTCGGTGTCGCGTTCCAAGGCCCGGTTCCGCTTCTGATTGTAGCGGCCTAACCCTGGGCTAGACTGGCCTCCTGTCTCTCAAGATGCAGTCACCGCAAAAAGGTGACGCGACCTGTCACCTCGGCGCACCAACTGCATCCTGGGAGTCAGAAGCAATGAGGAAAACGCTACTTATGCTGGTTTGGTGGTCGCTGCCGGGTGTGGCGGAAGACCCAATGTCATTAAAAGACGCAGTTCACCTGGCACTCGACAAGAACAAGTCCATGGAGGCCTCTCTGGCAGCGCAGAGAGTCGCGGAAAGCCGCATTGCAGAAGCGCGGGGGGGCAGTTTGCCAAAGATCAATTACTCCGAGTCCTGGAGCCGCAGTGACAATCCGGTTTTTGTTTTTTCATCCTTATTGACTCAACATCAGTTCGAGGAGCAGAACTTCCAGCTGGGACCGCTGAACCGCCCCGATTTTCTAAACAATTTCCAATCGCAAGTCACCGCGGACCAAACGCTCTACGACGCAGGTCAGACCAGGCACGCGATTCGCTCGGCTGAGCTAACGAAGGACGTGACCAGTGAGCAGGGGCGGCGGACGCAAATGGAAGTGATCGAAAGCGTGATCCGGTCCTACTACGACGCCGTATTAAGCATGGAACAACTCAATGTAACCGGCCAAGCCATGCATTCGGCCGAAGCTGACGTGGAGCGTGCCCAGGCGATCCGTTCCGTGGGAATGTCCACGGACGTCGACGTGCTTTCGATCAAGGTTCACCTGGCCGGTGTTCGCGAGCAACAGATCCGGCGCGAAGCGGATCTGGATGTGGCAAGCGCCGCGCTCAACGATGCGCTCGGCCTCCCGCTCGACACCCCGCACTCCTTGACCACGGCACTGACACCTTTGAAAATGCCGGAGGGTTTGCTGGCGGAGTACGAAAGGAACGCCCTCAACCAGCGGCCGGAGGCTCGCCAGTTGAAACTCAGAACTAGCCTGGCCGAGAATCAGGCTGCCACAGCACAGAGCAGCCTGCTGCCGCAGGTAGGCGTTCATGCCGCTTTCGAAGCAGATCGCCAGCGTTTTTATGACCGCGGAGGTGCTAACTGGCTGGTCTCGATCGGACTACGTTGGAACCTGTTCAATGGATTCAGCGACAGGGCGCGCATTGAGGAAAGCAAGTCCGCGCTGCGCCAGAGCCAGGCGGAGCAGGAGCGCGCCGGTTCCGCCATTCGGCTCCAGGTTCGCCGCGCGTATGCCGATCTGCGCGCCGCCGCGCAGCGGATTGATGTTGCAAAAGCATCCGTCGCAGAGGCCAAAGAGAGTCTTCGCATCACCCAAAACCGCTACGAAACCGGATTGAGCAACGTTACGGACTTGCTTCGGACGGAGACAGCGGTTCTTGAAGCGCGGACCCGGCACTTGGCAGCCATCCACGATCAACGCATCGCGGCCGCAATGCTGGAACTGGCGGCCGGAACTCTCAAAGCGGATTCGGAGGTTTTGAACTAAATGACTAAGCGCCTGTTCCTAACGATTCCGGTTGTGATAGGGCTGGCCGGATGCGGCGAAGCCTCACGCCAAAAGCCCGCCGCCTCTTCCGAGCCCGTCGTTACTGTGTCCACGGTCAACGCAGCTACCGAGACTTGGCCCTCCATCTACGAAGCAACGGGGACGGTGCGTGCCCGCACCTCGGCCGTAATTTCCGCGAAATTGATGGGGTATGTGCGCGAGGTGAAGGTGCAAACCGGCGATCGCGTCCGCGAAGGGCAACTTCTAGTGACGCTCGATACGCGCGATCTGGACATTAGTTCGCGGCGTGCCGAGGCCGCCCGTGAGGAAGTTCGGACGGCCGTGCCCGAGGCCGCCAGCGCAGTCGAAGGCGCGAAAGCCAATCTCGACCTGGCAAAGGTGACTTTTGGCCGCATGCAGGACCTGTTCCAAAAAACGTCGATTTCGAACCAGGAATTTGATGAGGCCTCGGCCAAACTCAAGGCTGCGCAGGCCGCCTACCAGATGGCCGCGGCTCGGCGGCTTCAACTAAATTCCAAGCTCGCCGAAGTCGATCAGGAAGTGCGCTCCACCGAAGTAGCGCGTAGCTACGCTGATGTTCTGGCGCCCTTTGCCGGCGTGGTTATTTCGAAATCCGTCGATCCCGGCAGCCTGGCTCTCCCCGGAGCTCCTCTGTTCACCATTGAACGCGAGGGCACCTATCGCCTGGAAGCGTCGGTGGAAGAGTCCCGGTTGGAAGCGATTCGTGTTGGACAGCCGGTGTCGGTCACTCTGGACAGCGTTGATCACGCGCTCGAGGCCCGGGTTTCCGAGATTGTCCCCACCGTGGATTCCGCGTCGCGGGCTTACATCGTCAAGATTGACCTACCCGCGGTTCCTGCAATTCGCTCGGGAATTTTCGGGCGCGCGTTGTTCCAACTCGGAAGCCGCTCGCTGCTCGCGATTCCAGCGGGCGCCGTCACCGAACGCGGCCAGTTGCAGTCGGTGCTGGTGGTCGACAACGGAGTTGCCCGCACACGTCTCATTACAACCGGGCAGCGAACCAAAGATCGCGTTGAGGTGCTTTCCGGACTGACCGCTGGTGAAAAGGTGATCTTCCCGGCTCCCGAGGGCCTCGCGGATGGCGCCAAAGTGGAGGTCCGCCCGTGAAGGCAGAACGTACACTCGGCCCTGCCGGAAAGTTCGCCAGCGTTTGGATTGGTTCGAAACTGACGCCGCTGGTCATCGTGGCCTCCTTGCTGCTGGGAGCATTCGCCGTATGGAAGCTGCCGCGCGAGGAAGAACCGCAAATCATCGTGCCGATGGTTGATGTCTTCGTCCAGATGCCCGGCGCATCGGCGCGTGAAGTGGAAGAGCGCGTCACCAAACCGATGGAAAAACTGCTGTGGGAGATTCCGGGCGTGGAGTACATCTACTCCACCTCCAGCCCCGGCATGTCCACCGCCATAGTTCGCTTCCTGGTCGGGCAGGACGAAGAGAAGAGCATCGTGCGGCTAAATCAGAAGCTGAACGCGAACCTGGACCTCATCCCGCCCGGCGCTTCGCTCCCGTTGGTGAAGCCCCGATCCATTGACGACGTGCCAATTCTGGCGCTCACGTTCTGGAGCAAGCGGTACGGTGATTTCGAGCTGCGGCGCATCGCGGCGCAAGTAGACGACACCATTAAGCAGACGCCGGACGTCTCGGCAGTGGCTCTGATTGGCGGCCAGCGTAGAGAAATTCGCATTGCGCTGGACCCAGGCCGCTTGGGCGCCTACAATCTTTCACCTTTGCAGGTGGTGAGCGCCCTGGGCCTTTCCAATCGAAGGATGCGATCGGGCGAGTTTTCAAATGGCAACCAGCAATATCTCTTAGAAACCGGCAAATTCCTGCGCACCGCTGAGGACGTTCGCAACGTCGTCGCAGGAGTTGCCAATGACAAGCCGATCTTCGTGCACGACGTCGCCGAGGTGACCGACGGCGAAGAGGAGCCTTCCGAATACGTGCGCTTTTCCAATGGGAAGGGTTTCTACCCGGCCGTCACGATTGCAATTTCCAAGCGCAAGGGAACCAATGCCGTCACGGTGGGCGAGGATGTCCTGCATCGTTTGAAGCCGTTGCGGGGCACCGTAATCCCATCCGATGCCGAAATGACCATCACCCGGAACTACGGAGACACCGCCAAGGAGAAATCGAACGAGTTGCTCTGGCACATGCTGATTGCCGTGATTTCGGTGAGTGTTCTGATTGCCATCACGTTGGGTCTTCGGGAATCGCTGATTGTGTTTACCGCTATTCCCGTGACGCTGGCGCTGACGCTCACGGTCTTTTATCTTTATGGCTACACGCTCAACCGGATCACGCTTTTCGCATTGATCTTCTCCATCGGCATTCTGGTGGACGACGCCATAGTGGTGGTGGAAAACATCGTGCGCCACTGGCGGATGCCGGCCAATCACGATCGGCCGCCGTTCGAGGTGGCCATCGAAGCTGTGGACGAAGTCGGAAATCCCACCATTCTGGCGACATTGGCCGTGGTCGCGGCCATCTTGCCGATGGCGTTCGTCGGTGGGCTTATGGGACCGTATATGCGTCCCATTCCGATCGGCGCCAGCGCCGCGATGCTCTTCTCATTGCTGGTGGCCTTCATCGTGACTCCGTGGGCTGCTGTCCGGATTCTCAAGCCGGGCGGGCATCATGAGGGCGAAAGGGAGGACTTCGTAACGCGGCTGTACCGGCGCTTCATGGGCAGCCTGCTGCACCGGACCATCCTGCGATGGAGCTTTGTCGGCGGCGTCGTGGTCTTGCTCGCGGCCTCGGTCTCTCTGTTCTACTTCGGCTTTGTCAAAGTCAAGATGCTGCCCTTCGACAACAAGAGCGAGTTCCAGGTGATCGTCGATATGCCTACGGGGACGACGCTCGAAGAGACGGCTCGAGTGACCGAGTTGCTGGCCGAAGAAACGCAGAAGCAGCGTGAGGTAGTAAACGTCGAGACCTATGTGGGAACGGCGTCGCCCTACAACTTCAACGGACTGGTTCGCCATTACTATCTGAGGCGCGGGCCGAATGTGGCGGATATTCAAGTGAATCTCCTTTCGAAGGGCGCGCGTGATCTGCAAAGTCACGAGATCGCCAAGCAGGTGCGCAATCGCATTCAGCCTATTGCCGAGCGTTACGGTGCGCGCATCAAAGTGGCCGAAGTGCCGCCCGGCCCTCCGGTGCTCGAAACCCTGGTCGCCGAGGTGTACGGCCCGAGCATGGAAAGAAGGATCGCACTAGCGCGCCAAATAAGGGACCTCTTCAAGCAAACCAAGGGTGTCGTCGACGTGGATTGGTACGTCGAAGACGATCAGCAGAAGTACAACCTGTCTGTCGACGAGGAAAAAGCCGCCATCAACGGGATCTCAGAGGACGATATCGCACGCGCAATGCAGGTCGCTTCCTCCGGTTACGCGGCTGGCCTGCTCCATCAAGAGACGGAAAAGGAGGATGTTTCGCTCACGGTGCGTCTGGATCGCGCTACGCGCTCGGACCTGGAGCGTATCCAAAGCCTCAAAGTGACCGGTCACAATGGCCATCAAGTCGCCCTCGGAGAACTGGTGCACGTCGAGAAGTCGATTGAGGACAAGAGCATCTACCACAAAAATCTGATGCCCGTGACGTACGTGACCGCCGACATTGCGGGAGAGATCGAGAGCCCGGTCTACGCGGTTCTCAAACTCGGGCCGGAGATCGACAAGATCAAAATCCCAGAAGGCTACCAGATCGAGCAGCATATGGCGGCGCTTCCCTCGGACCCCGAGCGCTACTCGATGAAGTGGGACGGCGAGTGGCACATCACCTATGAGGTGTTTCGCGATCTCGGCATCGCCTTCGCCGCGGTGCTAATCCTGATCTATGGGCTAGTGGTCGGCTGGTTCCAGTCGTTCGTGACGCCGCTAATCATAATGGCGGCGATACCGTTCTCGTTGGTCGGCATTCTGCCTGCACATGGCCTTCTGCATGCCTTTTTCACGGCGACCTCCATGATCGGATTCATCGCCGGCGCCGGCATCGTGGTGAGGAACTCAATCATCCTGGTGGACTTCATCGAACTGCGTCTGGCAGAGGGCATGCCGCTCGACGAGGCGGTGATCGATGCCGGCGCCGTTCGCTTCCGGCCCATGATGCTCACTGCTGCGGCCGTAGTAGTCGGCTCGTCGGTGATCCTGTTCGATCCCATTTTTCAAGGATTGGCCATTGCGCTGATGGCGGGTGAAATCGCCTCGCTGCTGCTCTCGCGCATGACAGTGCCTGTATTGTTTTATTTGGTGAACAAGAGAAGGAGAAAACTCGCATGACTGTAGATCGTTACCTGCGAATGATTGCCGGCGCGTTCGTTCTGTTGACGCTCGCGCTTGGCTATTGGATGAGCCCGTACTGGTATCTGTTCACGGCGTTTGTGGGCCTCAATTTGTTCCAATCCGCTTTCACGAATTGGTGTCCGATGATGACTATCCTTCGGAAGCTGGGTGTTCGCGGAAGCTGAAGCTCGCAACTTCGAGGTCAAGCGCGAATCTTACTCCTCTCTCAGAGCGACCGTTCAATCCACTCGCGTAGCCCGACGCAGAAGCAGATAAAGTGCAGCCGGAGAAATCGTCAGAACCGTAGACGACGCCAACCCGATGATCAACGGGTCGTGCGGATGCACCTGGAACAGAAGAGTCTCCAAGAAGCGGCCGAGCACCAAACTCCCGGCCAGACCCACCGCCAAACCCGCCGCGATGGGCACGAGGCTCTGCCGCAGCACGAGTTTGCCGATGGCGGCGGGCGATGCGCCGACGGCCATCCGGATGCCGATCTCTCGAACGCGTGATTCAACGAGATTCGACAACACGCCATAAATTCCAAGCATGCCAAGAACCAGCGCGAGTCCCGCGAAGACTTCCAGCAGGAGGATATTAAATCGGCGCTGTGACAGCGACTGATCTACGTAATACTCCATAGGAAGAACATCAACCGCTGGTAGGGTACGGTCCTGGGACCACACGGCATTGCGCAGGGCAGCAGCTTAAGGCGAAAAAGGGATCGTAAGCGTAGCGGCAGAGCGTAAAACCAGTGTTCCATGCGCAGGCCTCATGCCTCCTTGAGTCGCACAACCAGCGTTATGGCATCCGAAAGCCGCGCCCAGTCTGCCGCTTCTTTTTGAAGCTGTCCGCGGCCCAACCGAGTCAGCGAATAGAATTTCGCACGCCGGTTGTTCTCGCTCGGCTTCCACTCGGAGGTGATCCATCCCTCCTGTTCAAGGCTTGTGCAGAGCTGGGTACAGCGATCCATCGCTTACTTATGAGCAGACCATCTGACCTGGTCCAGGGAACCCTGTACCTGCTTCTTTTGAAGATTTTGGCTCTGTGTCCCCCTATTAGTTAGCGAGCTTAGGGTATCACTGCTCCTCTCGGTAAGCAAGGGGAATGATGGTATAAACACGTGTAACGCATAACTACTCAGAAAGCGTCTACATCACATCGGGAGGCTGATATGACTACCCCGTACGTAGCTCGAATGTGCCTTGCTCTTCTTTGGCTGCCTCTCTTGGAAGGTCAAGGTGTAGAGGCGCCTGTTGCAACCAAAGTCAATTCGGACGTCGGGAGCCGGATCAGGCTCAACGTAGTCGTGAATGATAAGTCTGGAAAACCGGTTTCTGACCTGCAGCAGCAGGACTTCCAAATCTTAGACAATAAGAGTCCGCAGCCGATTCTCTCATTCGAGGCCGTTGCTGGCACGCATGCGACCACAGACCCGCTCGAAGTGATTCTGATCATTGACGCCGTGAACATTCCGTACACGCGAGTCGCTTATGCGCGCGATCAGCTCAAGAGATTTCTGCGGCAGGATAATGGGGTACTGGCTTGGCCGCTAATAATCGGCTTCCTTTCCGATTCGGGGTTGGAGTTGCAGGGTGCGCCTTCTCGCGATGGAAACGCGCTTGCCACCTTTTTGGATCAGAATCAATCGGCCCTTNNGGAGGAGCCAGGGCTTCTGGGGCAAGGAGGATCAGATGCAGTTGTCGGTGAAGGCGTTCGAACAACTCGGTCAATATGCCGGGAGAATACCCGGTAGAAAGATCGTGATCTGCCTTAGTCCCGGTTGGCCGATGCTCTCCGGGCCCAACATGGAGCTGACTAAGAATGAAGAAGAGGTGATTTTCAACAACATTGTTGCGCTGTCTACAGAATTGCGAGAGTCCGGAATCACGCTTTACGACGTGGATCCCCTGGGGACCACGGACTCCGGCTCGTTTCGGACGTTCTATTGGGAGTCGTTCATAAAAGGCGTGCGCTCGGCGAAGGACGCGCAGATCGGGAACCTCGCGTTACAGGTTCTTGCATTCCAGAGTGGAGGCCGGGTTCTGAACTCGAACAACGACGTGACCGCGGAGATTGAAACTTGCGTTCGCGACGCGAATACGTATTACATTCTCTCCTTTGCTCCTGAGCCTGCAGATGGTCCGAACGACTATCACACCATTCAGGTCAAGATCGATCGGCCAAAGCTGAAAGCTCAAACACTAGACGGATATTACGCCCAGCCACCGCTCAAGGCTCAATGAGTGGAGGTGAAGCCCGCGACCTGTACGCCTCGATGAATCACGTAGTCTCCTTTCACCTCGTGGAAGTTCAGGAAACCCACGCCTAGGTCGTTTGGATCTGCCATTTCAGTAAACGAGCCATGCTGGACTCCAGGCGTTGCCAATGATCGGTATCCCAAGCTCGCATCGAACTTTTGGAGGACGCCGTTGATTTCAATAGTCTCCAGTTTCAGCGCCAGTATTAGGGAGGCTGCTCCTTTCCTATAGATCCGTTTCAGCTCTACGATTCGCCCACCCACGGCGTACGGCTCAATGATTCCGAATTTCTACTTCCAAAGGATGTGAAACTGCCCGCGCAGATGAAATCGACATGCAGCGGACTAGGATGAAAGAATTCGAGGCCCCGCGTACCCGCTGCGTACCTCAATTCGGCGGAAGCATCGATTTTAGCGATTCTGTCGTATCTTGGATTCAATAACTTACACCTCATCAATATGACTTCCGGGTTCACGATGGTTACAAAAATGGTTACAGTGCTTCAAGTAGATGGGCCACTCACTCCTTATTTACAGGCCCTAACTACTTTAGAATGTTTGGTGCGGATGAGAGGACTTGAACCTCCACTCCCTTGCGAGAACTAGAACCTGAATCTAGCGCGTCTGCCAATTCCGCCACATCCGCTTGAGGGGGGAACGCTTCTATTGTCGGGGAGTGCGGCGGCGAGTGTCAACTCTCGCGCCTGCGGCCGGGACCGCCGGCTTCACCGCGCGCACTTTCAGGATTAGGCGCATCACGCGCTGCTCAATCTGATCGCGTACTTCGCGGTACACATCTTCGCTCTCGCCGATCGGATCGCGGACCGTCCAGGTCTCCACCTTCGCATCCGTTTTCCCCGGAAGCGGATGGCCGGACATATTGATGATCAGGTCGGCGTCGCTCGGCGACGCCATTTCGAGGGTCTTAGGAAATTCCTGGCCGATATCGATATTTTTTTCGAGCATCACCTGGTGGGTCAGCGATGAAACCGTCATGGCCGGCGCCAAACCGGCGCTCTGGACGTTCAAGACATCGGAGCCGTAGGTACGTGCGAAGCCCGCTGCCATCTGGCTGCGGCAGGAATTACCAATGCACAAGAAAACTACACGAATTGGAGGCACTTATTTTCAGTTTAGCGAAGTGAGGATCATGAACGGCAAACTACGGTACTTTATCCAGGAACATAAGGTGAACGCGGGTATCGCTGGTGAGTTCAGGATGGAACGTGGCTACCAAATGGCGCCCTTGCTCAACCAACACTGGATTGCCCTGATAGCTAGCCAGCACTTTTGCGTCTCCGCCCACGCGCCGGATGATGGGCGCGCGAATGAAAACAGCTTCGAGATCGCCATTGAGACCCTCCGGCTGCAGGGTTGCGATACGGCTCTCCAGCTGGCGCCCGTAAGCGTTGCGCTCAACATCGATATCCATCAACCCGAGCGAAGGCTGATGCGGATTCGACACGTCTGAAGCCAACAAAATAGCACCGGCGCAGGTTCCAAAGATGGGGCGGCGCAAACCGAACGCACGCAACGGCTCCAACAGGTTCTCTTCCTCCAGCAGCTTCCACATGGTGGTGCTTTCGCCGCCTGGGATCACCAATCCGTCCACGTTCTGCAGATCGTCGGCGGACCGCACCTCGACGGCTTCTGCGCCGGCGCGCGCCAGGGCTTTTCCATGGGCTTCGAAATCGCCCTGCAGCGCGAGCACACCGATTCTCTTTTTGGCGGGGACTTCCTCGGCCATTACCAACCTCGCGTCTGCAGCAGCTCGGATTGGTCCAGCTTAGCGATATCGATTCCAAACATCGCGACGCCCAGCTCTTCGCTCGCTTCCAGGAGCTTTACAGGATCGTTGAAATAGGTGGCGGCTTTCACTATAGCGCGGGCGCGCACTTCCGGATCTGCCGACTTGAAAATGCCCGATCCGACGAACACAGCCTCAGCGCCCAGTTGCATTACCAGGGCGGCGTCCGCCGGAGTGGAGATACCGCCGGCGGAAAAATTCGGGACCGGCAGCTTGCCGTTCTTGGCGACATATTGGATCAGCTCGAGTGGCGCTTGGTGCGTCTTCGATGCCGCCACCAGCTCCTCGGCGCCCAGCACCGTGAGCTGCTTCATCTCTTTGACGATGGTCCGAATGTGGCGCACGGCTTCCACAATGTTGCCCGAGCCGGCTTCGCCCTTGGTGCGGATCATGGCCGCGCCCTCCGCGATGCGCCGCAGAGCTTCCCCGAGATTGCGCGCGCCGCACACAAACGGGACTTTGTAATTGCGTTTGTCGATGTGGTGTTCCTCATCGGCCGGAGTCAGCACTTCGCTCTCGTCGATGTAGTCCACTTCGAGCGCTTCCAGTATCCGCGCCTCCATGAAGTGGCCGATGCGAGCCTTGGCCATCACCGGGATGCTGACTTCGTGCATGATTTCCCGGATTTTGCTGATGGGCGCCATACGCGCCACTCCGCCTTCCTTGCGGATGTCGGCGGGCACGCGTTCCAGCGCCATAACCGCGCAAGCGCCGGCCTTTTCGGCGATGACTGCCTGCTCGGCGTTGGTGACGTCCATGATCACTCCGCCCTTCAGCATTTCAGCGAGACCGACCTTCAGGCGGAAAGTTTCGTCGAGGTACATTTTGTTGAGCTCCTTAGACCATCGCCGGAGTTTCCGCGAGCGGCGAATGTGCCCGCACGCGCTCCAGCTCTTCTTTGAAAATACGACCGAGGATGGCGATCCCTTCCCGGATCTGATCCGGCGCCATTCCGGCAAAACTGATGCGTAGACTGTTGGACTGCGGATGCGACACCGCAAAATATCGGCCCGGTAAGTAGGTGACGCCTTCGCGCTCAGCGCGTGGCAACAACTCGCCGGCATCCAGAGGCGCGGGCAGTGTAACCCAAAGAGACATTCCTCCACGAGGTCGCGTGAAGCTGGCCTGCGCTGGTAAATATTGCTCACAGGCGCTCAGCACGGCGTGCAAGCGTTCGCGGCCGGACTCCAGCATCCGGCGTCGATGTTCGGCCAGGCGTCCGGATTCGGCAAAGCGCAGCAGAACGGCCTGCGAAAGCTGATCGGTGTGCAGATCGCTCCACAGCTTGGCTTCGGTGAGCTTCTCGATCAACGCTCGCGGGCCGATCACCCACCCCACGCGCAGTCCGGGGAACGCAAGCTTCGAAAAACTTCGGAGCAGCACCGTATCGCCTGTTTCATCCAGGCGTTTGATGGTTGGAATCGGATCACCTTCATAGGTGAGGCCACCGTAGATATCGTTTTCAATCACGATGACGCCCGCCGGCTGCGTAATCCGGAGCAGCGCCTTGCGNNCGCGCGATGGCGCGTTCCAGGCTTTCGAGATCGATGCCGTTCGAGCCCATCGGAACGCCGGCCAGGCGCGCGCCTCCGCGCTCAAAAGCGTTTTTCTGACCGAGATAAACCGGGTCTTCCAGCAGAACTGTCTCGCCGTTCCGAACTAGAGTACGCTGCACCAGATCGAAAGCCTGCTGGCAACCGCTGGTGATCAGGATGTCGTCAGAATCACGTGCGATGCCTTCGGTGCGGGCGAGTTCCAGAAGATAACGGCGCAAGGGCGGATAACCTGAGGGCGAACCGAGTTGCAGGATGGTTTGAGCGTCCGGGCTCGAGATAACTTCCGCGCAGGTTTCGCGGAATTCTTCGAGCGGAAAAAGCAGCTCCGACGGCCGCGAACTGGAGAAGCC
Source organism: Bryobacterales bacterium (assembly GCA_003166875.1). Classification (GTDB taxonomy): domain Bacteria; phylum Acidobacteriota; class Terriglobia; order Bryobacterales; family Bryobacteraceae; genus Palsa-89. Next base: position 24,843 of record PMUN01000043.1, read on the forward strand.
AGCGATCGGTGCCGACGTGGGCGCGGCGGGTGAAATGGGCGCGGAAGGTTCCAGAATCTCGCGCCAGGGAACACCGTTTTCTAGTGTGGGCGAGCCGGCCACGAAGCTTCCCCGCCCCACATGGCCGGTGATAAGCCCCGCAGTTTCAAGCAGCTCATAGGCGGCGGATACTGTAGTCCGGTTCAGTCCAAGCTGACCAGCCAATTCGCGAGTGGCTGGGAGTCGACTGCGCTTCGCTAAGCGTCCAGAATCTATTAACTCTTTTATTTGTAGATAGAGCTGGCGGTAGAAAGGGGTCTCGGAGTCCGGATTGAGTGGCCTAATTGATAGCATGCCAATCTGAGGTTAAGCATACCATATTGGCTGGCGTGTGGAACTGATAGGAAACCGAGCCGCGACCGGCAGGAAGCGCTACCACGAACGTAGGACTCGTATTATCGCTCCCTCCCGGTCGCGGCTATACCCTCGAAAGCCGAGAAAAATCATAGACCACAGAAAATGTTTCGAGCTTTCACTCCTTCACAAACTGGTAAACCTCGAATACTCCCCGTCCATGACCATCCGCCACGATGCGCAGCAGCTCTTTGCGATATCCGTGCGCGGCGGCGGTGGTTTCCAGTTTCCTGTTTGGGAGTGGAAAGAATTGCTTCTCCGCCGTATGCGTGACGAATACGGCACGTTCAGTCGCGAGCATGCTGTCGATTGCACGCTCCGATTGCCCAGGAGCATTGTTCATTACCTCGAAAAACCCCGCGCGCAAATGGACGCCGCCACGATGCAACAACAAGAGCGGGTCGTAGATGTCCCAATCCATTACGATCACTTCACCCGTTTCATTGGCCAGCGAGGTGGATAACGGATATATGGCGTCAGTCCATGTCACGGCCGGCCCGTACCGAATCAGACACGCGAGATATTGGTTGGTTAGCAGCAGGTTTGTGACGCACAAAAATGCAATTGCAACTCCGAACGCCACGCTTCCCCAGCGTGTCCAACGCTGGGATGCCTCCGCCAGCGCCAGCGCGACGACAAACTGCGGGAACGGCCAAATCAATACGGCATGATGCACGCCTCCGCCGGCGTTCCTGGTCAGGGCCATCTGAATCCATGTCACCGCCATGAAGATCAGGGCAAATAGAATCGCCCTCCGAGAGGCTCGCCAGAGCGGTGCTGTGAGCAGACAGACCAACAGCGCGGGCAAGAGCAAGTTCTGGTGCTGATCTTTGGCGAAATCGGCAATGCTTGTCGAGGCCCGCTCCAACCAGCGCTCCGGCACTTCCGGCGGCACTGACGATGAATCATTCACCATGTACCCGAACAGGCCGGAGCCGTTTAAGGTGCGCTTCAAAATCTCAGCCTTTTGGCCCATGTTCCCGGCGGAAAATGCGGCATTGTTCCGAATGGTTGGCCAGTGATGCCGCGCGTTGAAGACCAGCAAAGGCCAAGCGCCCAGAAGGAAGCCCGCCAGCGCGATGGTCAAGTTCCTGACCGTGAACCGGCGCAGCACATCTTTGGGAAAGACAACCACAGCCGCCACGCACAACCCACAAATTATCCAGGCGAACAATGCCTTGTCCCACAATCCAAGGCCCAGAGCGAAGAATCCGGCGAGCAACGATTTCCATGAGCCGGTCTGCGCGAACTCGAAAAGCAACAGGCAGGCGGCCACCAACATCAGATGCTGGATCGCCACCGGACCCCAATCGAACTCAGTGGTCGCGAGAAACATCGTGTCAGTGGCCAGTAGGAAGCAACCAGCGAGAGCGGCTCGCGGACCAGCGATTCGATCCAGCAAAAGATAAAAGAGCCAAATCGTAACAGCGCCAATTATCAGCACTGGCCATCGCAGCGACTCAGGCGATGGTTTGAATATCTCGAAGATCAGCCAATAAACCCACGATTTGAGCGCGCCCACGTAATCCATGAGCATCAATGGAATGATGTGATGGGAAATCCGGATCTGGAAGTCTCCAGGCACCGGGCCGAAAATCGAATTGCCGATCAGCGCCTCGTCGGCTTCGATGCCGGTGTAAGGGATGAAGACCCAACCCGCCAAAACGAAGCCAAGGCACGCCAAGAAAACGCAGATCCAAATCGTGGTTCGGCGCGTCAAGTGGTTCATGGTATCAGGTTTACAAATCTAAACAAACCTTAATCTCGCTCTTTCGTCCAAGGCAATATGCAGCATGAGCGCGACTTCCAACCTGCCGAGCGATTGCAACACAGCCTTCTGGCTCCGTTCGAAAAACGCGTCTTGATTTGGCTCGCGAATCGGATGCCGCCTTGGTTGAACTCCGATCATCTGACGTTGCTCGGTTTCCTGTCGCTCTTCGGAGTAGGCTGCTCTTATTGGTATTCCCACGAATCGCGCGCCGGGCTGGTTCTGGCGAATCTCTTTTTGATTTTGAACTGGTTTGGCGACAGTCTGGATGGGACGCTCGCGCGAGTTCGTAACCATCAGCGGCCTCGCTATGGTTTCTATGTGGATCATATGCTGGACGCGTGCGGCAGCGTGTTCGTCTTCGCTGGACTTGCTTTATCGGGTTACATGAACACGCGCATCGCAGTGGCGCTGCTGGTGGCTTATTTATTGTTGAGCATCGAGGCTTATCTTGCGACCTATACGGTCGGAATCTTTCAGCTTTCCTTCGCCGCGTTTGGTCCTACCGAGCTGCGGCTGCTGTTGATGGCGGGGAATATCGCGCTCTTGTTTAACCCTGCCAAGTCCCTATTCAACGTGGGAGGCGTGATCGGAATTGCTGGGATGCTGATAGCGCTAGGGTGGTCCATCGCGCGGCACGCAACTCATCTTTATCGCGCCGAGAGGCGTCCAGGGCCTGCGCCTCGGAACTTGCGGCCGATGCTGCGCCGCTGGTGGAGATTCAACCTGGTGGGCATTGGCGGATTCGCGCTGCAACTGGGAATACTGTGGGTTCTAGCGCGCCTCTTTGGAGTTCACTATCTGATCGCGACGGCGCTGGCGGTTGAAATTGCCGTCCTGCACAATTTCGCGTGGCACGAAGCGTGGACCTGGCGGAATTTGGAAGCGGAAGGCCGGTGGCGCCGATTGCTGCGATTCAATCTCGCCAACGGATTCGTATCGATTGCTTCGAACGTGCTTTTCACGCTGCTGTTGATGCAGTGGATGGGGCTGCCGCTGCTGGTTGCAAATGCGGCAGCGGTGATCATGATGGCGCTGCTGAACTTCGCGTTAGCGGAATCGTGGGTATTTGCGAGGAAAAGCACCGACTCCCTGACGGTCGCGGTTCAGCTAGGCC
>PMUN01000026.1 GCA_003166875.1 Bryobacterales bacterium
CGAACATGAAGACCTTCATGACGCCCGACGCTCCGTACAGGAGCACGGCGAGGATCTGCAGGACCCATAACAGGATGTTCATCGTGTGTGCCTCCTCCCGGTTTCCGCGTCGGCGCGCGCAGGGCGGTTTCTTCCCGCGCGATCCACGTTCTGAGCGACCATGGATAAGCTTATGATAATTCCCCTTCGTGTTGCACAGAGGACCCTTTATGCAACGTGCTTCGACCACATTGTCGGATCACGCCCGACCCACCAAAGTGGGCCCAAGGAACGCCAAGTCTTAGATCTGTATCAAAAGCGCTCCGGCGCACCAGCATTGTGCACTTCCACCAAGTGCGTACCACCGGATCGCTTCTGATACAGATCTAAGACTACCGGGACGCAACGTGGCGTACCAATCTTCAGATCAATCCGTCAGCGCCGACTTGAACTCATCGAGCCAAGTCGGCATCGTTCAGTCCGGTTCGCCGCGTCAGGACATATATCGCAACCAGGGCAGCGGCAAACCCCGATGACGCGCCTACGCCCAGTGCCCACCGGGGACCGAAACGGTTTGCGACCCAACCCACGATCGGAGCTCCTATCGGCGTACCTCCAAGCGCGACAGCGAGGCGAAGGGCCATGACTCGGCCTCGCATGGCAGGCTCCGTCGAGAGCTGCATCATACTGTTGGTTGTGTTGGTAAGTGTCAAGGCCGCAACACCAATGACCACGAGAGCAGCGGCGAACCACCAGTAACCGGGGGCCAGCGCACCGAAAGTGCATCCGATCCCGAAGACCGCTGAGCCGACGAATAACGAGCCGAACTTCGGCTTGTCGCGACCTGCGGCGATCAGCGCTCCGGAGATGGTGCCAATGGCCATGATGGAGGACAGCAGTCCGAAGCCGCGCGCATCGGTGTGGAAGACGTTGACAGCCATCGTCGAAGTAAAGATCGGGAAGTTGAGTCCGAAGGTCCCAATCAGAAACAGCATGACCAGAATTGCTCGGAGATCCTGGCGACCCCAGACGTAGCGGAATCCTTCCAGAAATCCTCCGGCGGTACGTCGAGCTCTCGTGTTTGGATAGAGTTCGGACACGCGGAACAGTGACATCGAAATCAAAACCGCGGCGAATGATAGGCCGTTGATCGCAAACGCCCAACCAGTTCCCACCTTCGCAATGACGAGACCGGCAACTGCAGGACCGACCATACGGCCGGCATTGAACGATGTCGAATTGAGCGCGACTGCATTGTGCAAGTGCTCGTCACCCACCATCTCGGTCACGAAAGTCTGGCGCACGGGAGCATCCAATGCGGCCGCCGAGCCAAACAAAAACGCAAATACATAGACCTGCCAAAGACGGACGTTGCCCGCGATTGTAAGGATTCCCAAAGCCAGCGCCAACACCCCCATCGTCGCTTGGGTGACCATCAGGAGCTTGCGTTGGTTGAGATGATCTGCAGCAAATCCGGTCCAAGGCAACAAAAGAAGCTGCGGTGCAAACTGCAACGCCATGACGATTCCCACAGCGGAGGCATCATGATGTGTGAGTTGCGTAAGGACGAGCCAGTCCTGAGCAACACGTTGCATCCATGTACCGATGTTGGAAACCAGAGCGCCCGCTGACCACACACGAAAATTGAAGATGCTCAAAGCGCGGAAAGCACCCGCCGCTGGATTCTTCATGAACGTTCCGGGGAATTGCCTCCATGAAACTGGCCGAAATGCCGCGCCGACTGGACGCTGATCAGCAGTGCGCCAACCGCAAGAGCAAGAACGTCACGTATCGATCTCAGATCAAAGTTGCCAACGCGCACCACGAGAAGGTAGCCGACGACAGCGTTGAAAAAGCCCCATAAAACGTTCACCGTAGACGAGGAAAGACCTTCTCCGGGAGGCTTTGCGAAGGGAGTTTGGAAGGGCCGTCCCAGCATGCCGCTGACAAGATGCGGAATGACGTTGGCCAGGAAAATTCCTCCAAAGAAGTACGACACAAGATGAAGCCAGGTCATGGTTATGCGCTCCTCGTCGCCAGCAGGTTAAGAATGTCCTGGGTTGAGCCCGTTTCTCCGAGCCGGGGAAAGACTCTTCGAAGGCTGTACTCGTGCGCTTCGGGGCGCACATCGGTCATGGCATCGAGGGCAAGCGTGACGTTGAATCCCTGCTCATACGCTTGTCGGGCAGTGGCTTCGACGCCGGTGCCGGTTGCTACGCCTGTGACAACAACCTGCGTTATCCCGTTGGCATTCAGTTGCGCCTCCAGATCCGTACTCGCAAACGCGCCCCATGTCCGCTTCGTAACCACGATATCGCTGGCCTGCCGATCTAGCTCCGGGATCAGATCGCTGAATCCTTCGGGCAGCGTCGAGTAACGGCGCGGCTGCTCCGTCCGGCCTGGTGCGCCTCCAGCGACATTGACCAGAACGACCGGGAGATCACGCTGACGAAAGGCATCAAGCAAAGCGCAGGTTCGCTCAATCACGCCAGCGACCGGATGGATAAAGGGTGAGTTGATAATGCCTTTCTGAAGATCAACGACAATAAGGGCGGTCTTTGGATCAAGCGTTGTAACGGGCATTAGGTTCTTCTCCTCGACAGGGATCTGAATGAGAGTTGAGTGGTTGTACGCGAAGGCATCAATCTTCAATGAGGCGCGCGAGCAGGTCGACGGCAGAAGCAAGCCTTTCCTGTTCCTGGGAGGAGAGCTTCTTCTGGATTGTTGTTGTGAGCCAATCCTGCCTTGCGGCGCGGCCGTCCCTAAGCAACTTCTGGCATTTCCGGGAGAGTGACATCAAGGTCTGCCGTCGATCGTTCGGGTCCGGAGAGCCGCTCACCAATCCGGCTTCCAGCAACGACGTGATGATGGCGCTCATCGACTGAGGACGCATTCCCTCAGCTCGAGCCAAGCTCGATACCGCCGCAGGACCGTCTTTCTCGATACGAAGCACAACGGAGACTTGCGAAGGCCTCAAATCGTTCTGCCCACCCTGTTCGCGCAGCTTCCGCTTGAGTTTGCCAGAGATTGCCCGAAGCTCTGCTGCAAGCGCAGAGGCGCGCTCGGCTTGAGAAGGACTCACCCGATCATTCATAGAACCAGTATAGCATGTATACAGTTATCTGTACAGGTAGGCTGCATATATATGAAGCACGACGAGCGATTCAGCATGGTCCTCACGTGTTCTACAATCCGATGACTGGCGACAAGTTCAAGGATGTGAAGGGCGCCATCGCTGCGGCTGTGAAACGAGCAGACCTGGGGAAGATCACCTGGCACATGTTCCGCCATACTTTTGCTTCGCGGCTCACTCGCGACGGAGTAGACATCGTGACCGTCAAGGAGCTACTCGGGCATTCCAATATCAGCACCACGATGCGGTACGCTCACTCTGACGATGAGGCGAAGCGTCGGGCGGCGCAGCGCTTGAAGAGTAGTGACAAAACAGTGGCAATCGTTCCACGGAGGGCGAAGATCGCAGTATAATGTAGTGACATCGACCAGAACCCGCTGAAATCAGGTGAGTTGAAAACGGAGAGGTGGCTGAGTGGTCGAAAGCAGCGGTTTGCTAAACCGTCGTAGGGTCAAAAACTCTACCGGGGGTTCGAATCCCCCCCTCTCCGCCAGTTTATTTTCTATCAGATAAGATACGGACACGCGCCAGTTTTTCAGGGCAATACAGGGCAAGCGGAGTTACAATGAGGTATGCCGCTAAACCTTTATCGCCGCCACCAGGGGGATGCGAAGCGCGGTTTCCCGTCGAGTCAAAGACCGGCGGATTTGAAGAACGCAAGCGCGGCTGGAAGCGTTGCGGGTGTTTATATTCGCGACCGGCACACTGTCCGGCACGTTCAAACGCAGATACACCGGCAAGACCAATTGGGATGAAGCCAAGGCCGTCGCCGCCGAATGGGAAAAGGCCGGATCATGGGACGGCGAAACCGCCGTGCCGGAGCCATTGCCGCGACCGGCAGAACCCCATCGCGTGACCATCGACCGCGCCGTCAAAGCGTTCCTTGCCGAGCTTCACGAAACTCTCGCTTTCGCCACTCACAAAAAATACCGATTGCTGTTGAAGCGGTTCGTCGAGCGAAGCGCGGCTTCGTGATGATGGATCAATTGGAGCCGTCCGACGTGGAGTGACATTCGGCGCACGACTGTTTTACCCGGGTTTCCCTGAACCCCGGCGCGGTTCCCTGCGGCACATGGTAAGAGCAATGAAAAGAAAGTCGATGCCCCCGCCTAACGAAGACGAGATCAAAAGAGCGTCCAAGGATGTCGCGTGGGAATATGTTGCTCTACTCGGCGCGGCTTTGGAAATGTCAAACCCTCATCGTGAGCCGATCAACCATTTGGCTCAGGAGGCATTTCTTTCCCATGTGCGGAATTTAGCAGAGTTCTTTCGTGAAGGAGTACCGGCGTTTAAGAAGGTGCACGCACCGCCAGAACGTCCTCAAGACAACATCTACGCCGTGGACTTTTGCCTCTCGGTTGGCTGGAACCCAGCGCCGTTTGGCTCTGAAACAACTCTCATCAAGGCGATTAATAAGACCCTTTCTCACATGACTTATTCACGAGACCGTGCTTCCAAAAGCCACGCACATTTCGAGGGATACTTGCATCTTCACGGAACGGTCAAGCTGATGCGGCGAACGTGGGAGGATTTTCTAAAATGCGTGAAGCCTCAATTTCTACAGCCTCAGCACGCGGAAGATATTCCCTACTGGCTTGTCGAGCACACGAAGAAGTGGCCCGTAAAATTCAGCGAATACGAGAGCGCTTTCGAGAAAGCGGCAAAGGAAAGGGAACGTGATTGTAATTGGAGATTAAATCAGACCCCAGACAAACAGGTCTGAGTTTTTTCGCGAAGGCCATTGCCGGATGAAAGCGTCTGCCGAGCGTGGGAGAATATTGCCGTGATTGACCAATGGGGAATTCCGGTCCGCATCATAAGTCAGCCGAGCGGGGGCTGGTGGACAATACCAGAGGTGACGCTGCCCATTGGCGTTATTTTGGGATTGCTCGCGGCGCCAGTGAAAGAGCTCGTGAAAGAGCACGTGATCGAACGCTCACGGCGAAGGCGAGCGAACCGAGAACTTTATGATGAACTCGGAGCGTACTTGGCGCGATTCGCGGCATTTAAGCTACGAGAGGAGGCTAGGATTAAGCCGTCTGCCGAGCGGTTCGACATTGAACTCTGGCAGGAGTTGCCGCGCCCCTACATGCCGCACTTCGACTATTTTAGCGGTCGCGAACAGCAGTCTATATTTCTTAGGATGGATAACCCGCGAGGCATCCATTATCTCGTGCAATGGCTGCGATTCGTGGGTAGTACATACCGGCCTCCTGATGCTATGCCATACGCTCACCCGGACCCAAACCAGTTTAGAGCATTCTGTTCTGATGTCGTTTCGGGGTACACTCATTTTTTGAATTCAAAAGATTCCAGCAGACGGCGCATTACAAGAGTGTTTAACAGGCAACGGGAAGACAAGAGCATCCCCTTTCCTATTCCGGCTGGGCAAACAGCACGACATAAGTCCCGTCATGTTCGACGGTCCTTGTGAGCGTGAGCCGCGTTCATGATCACCCGCCTTTTCGCGATACCCGGAGCACGGACGGTGCGTGGGTTGTAGAAGCCGAATAGGTCACATGGTATGGTGCGTGATGGCTGGCGCGTGGTGAGGACCAGCAACCGCTATGCGTCCGCCGCGTTTTTGACGATGCGGCGCATTCTGGTTTCTATCGCTGCCTCTAACGGCCAAAGACGCCGAGGAGTACCCACCTCATATACTTCTAACCGATCCCTTGCCGAAATTACCGCCGAGCTGAAATCATTTTTTTCCCTCCTGCCCCCTCCTCTTTCCGAAATCTCTAAAGGCGGTAGGAAAAAAGAACCTTAGCGCGATTTTTCGGTGGCGGGGTACGCAACAGGTGTGCTTGGCCCCTGCCCTACGTCCCCTTTGCAGACGCGCCGCGCCCGGTGTATTGTTAACGCGCGATAATAATGAAGGAGGCCGATGCCATGACCATTCAGATCACCAAACCCGAAGTCGAGGCGGTAATCAATCAGCGTCTCCGGTCCGGGGGATTCAAGGACGCCGAGGATGTTGTCTGGCAGGCCCTTCAATCTTCACCACCGGAAGCGACAGCCAAGTCATCGAAAAGCGCGGAACCGGCAAAAGACATAGTTGAACTGTTTGCCCCACTGCGGGGTTTGAATATCGTTTTCGAGGCGGACAGGAGCAAGGACACGGGCCGGGATATCGACCTGTGAAGGGATATCTGGTAGACACAAATATCCCGTCAGAACTCACACGCGATAGACCAGACGCGCGGGTTGCTGCGTTTCTCGCCAATGCTGGCCAAAAGAGCGTGTTTCTCAGTGTCCTGACGATTGGCGAAATCTGCAAAGGGATCGCCGAACTCCCGGCCAGCCAGAAGCGCACCGGATTGCAAAACTGGCTTGATATCGAGGTTCGGTCATGGTTCGCCGGGCGCATAGTGCCGGTTACGGAAGCCATTGCTGAACGTTGGGGAAATTTAGCCGCCGCCGCCAAACAAAAAGGAATGACGCTGGCCGTTGTGGACGGACTGATCGCGGCAACAGCCCTTCACCACGAACTCACCGTCGTCACTCGGAACGTGAAAGATTTTGCGGGTCTCGGCGCAGACGTTTTCAACCCGTGGGACGACACAACCCCGCAGTTGAATTAGCTCGCTATCGCTTGCGCAGTGGGTTTGGTCTGCCGTTCATCGAACGTGTCAGCCATCATGTCGAATACCCGGCGTGCCAGTTGTCGCACCGGCGAAGATGGAGCACCAAGCGAGGCAGCCAACAATTCAGAGNNACCGAGTTGACGAATAGAATAGGCGTGTTGATTACCCGCAGCGGGAACGCCTTGGCCAGAGCTTCGATGTAAAAGAGCGCAGCCCGTTCGGCAAAGGCATTTGTCGGCCACGCTGTGGGCCATGCGACCGCGTTCGGTATTCGCCTCATGTCGTCCGCGACCGTATCCAAATCCTCTTCCGAGGCCCGGAACGGCAGAAGGCACAGGTTAGCTTCAGCGGCAATTGCCGCGTCGAAGGCAGGGCGATTGCCGCCGCCGTCGATGATCAGCCAGCCGTTGAGCGTGAGATGGCTTGCGCCGAGAATGTTAGCCAGTTAATGCGGTCCCCTGCCGTCGAGTACGC
>PMUN01000056.1 GCA_003166875.1 Bryobacterales bacterium
AGATCGAGATCGCGCAGTTCGGAGAAGACCGACAACTTGGGTTTGGCGAGCTCGCACTGCGCGCAGCGAAATTGCTTGAGGCCAGACCAAGGAACGAGCTTGTCGATGTCTTTGTCATCGACATGAATATTCGAATTGAAATGCCAGCTGAAGGCAAGGCGCTCCACCGATGTCAGCGAAGCGAGGGCTTCAAACACACCGGTTTTGTCTTCGTTGCCCGCGCCCGGGTTCCAGATTTTGCCCGGCAGATAAAGCTGCCGCAGATGCGTGAGGCCTTCGAGTTTGCGGAGCTCGACGGGGCGCATGACGGCGGCGGTGAGGTCGATGGAGGCAATGTGGAAGTCGCCGGCGGGCAATTGGAAGACATCGCGGATGGGCTGGTTTGACCCTTCCAGGATCAGACTACCTTCCCAGCGGAGCACCCACTCTGCGACCTCGCGTTCGGTGGCTGCCGTCGCGGCGATTGCAAAAAAGAGGAGTGCCGCAATGAGCTGGCGCATCACCTGTTATTCTACAAGGACGAGCGGTGCGGCTGAAGAAAACCGCCGGGTCCGATGGAAGTGCGCGACACAAATATGGAAGGCCAATAGGAATGTATGAAAACTGAGCCGCGACCGGCANNCTGCCGGTCGCGGCTCGGTTACGTTCTCGAAGGGCTCCACATTTATGTCGCACTCCCGTCCGATGGAGAGTTTTCGTGCTTGACCGGATGATTGTGTTCATTTTGGCGGGCGGCGCGCTGTGGGCGCAGACCGGCGACTTCCAATCCACCCTTTTCCCGATTCTCGAGAAGGCCAACTGCCGTGCTTGCCACAACGCCGATGGCGTGGCGTCGGCCACTCGGCTGCATTTTCCCGAGGCCGATGCGGATGCGGCAAAGATCGCCGCCTTTGGCAATTCGCTGGTTGTTTTGGTGGACCGCCAAAACTTAGATGCGTCGCTCTTACTGCGCAAGCCGACCGCGCGGATGCCGCATACCGGCGGCGAGCGGATTAAGCGAAACAGCCCGGAAGAAGCCGTATTGAAAGCGTGGATTCAGAAGCTGGCGCAATTATCGGGGGCCGAGCTCGCAGTAGCCCTGAAGTATCGGGAGCTTGAAAGTGAAGGCGGGGATGCGGCGGAAGACGCGCAACTGCGGCGCCTGACACACAGCCAATACAACCATACGGTGCGCGATTTACTGGGCGACCAAACAGCACCGGCGATGCAATTTCCGCCGGAGGACTTCGTCAACGGATTCTTGAACCAGTCCCGCGGGCAGAGCCTTTCGCCGCTGCTCGAGGAGGCTTATAGCAACGCCGCGGAGAAGCTGGCGCGATCGGCCTTTCGCGGTGGCGATACGCATGGGCTGCTTTCCTGTAAGCCATCGTCGCCTGAATGTCGGAAGCAGTTTGTGCGGGAATTCGGAAGGAAAGCATTCCGGCGGCCGCTCGCGCCCGTGGAGCAGCAGCGCTACGAATCCATGCTGGCAAGCGAACCGGATTTCCTGAAGGGCGCGCAGTTGGTGGTGGAGGCGATGCTGCAATCGCCGAACTTCCTGTTTTGGATCAACCGAGCGTCAGAACCGAAATGGAAGGCCTGGGCGACGGCCAGCCGGCTTTCGTATTCGGTGTGGGACACCATGCCCGATGCCGAGCTTTTCGCCGCCGCTGAGCGTGGCGAGCTGGCCACCCGGCAGGGCGTGGAGAAGCAAGTGCGGCGTATGCTCGCGGACCCGCGGGCTCGTGAATCGTTGGATGAGTTTGTCAGCCAATGGCTGCGATTCGACCGCTTGACGACAGCCAGCAAAGACCGGCGCAAGTTCCCGTATTTTACGCGCGAAACAGCCAACGCCATGATCACCGAGGCGCGCACGTTTGTCTCCGATCTGGTATGGAACGGCGGCAACTTCATGGATCTTTTTACGGCCAACTACGGCTACGTCAGCCCGGAACTGGCGCGGATCTATGGCGTACCGGCGCCGGCCAGGGATTTCGAACGGGTGCCATTCCCGGCGAACTCGGAACGTGCGGGGATTTTGGGGCAAGGTTTGTTTCTGGCATTGACGGCGAAACCGGAAGATTCATCACCCACGGCGCGGGGCCTCTTTGTACGGGAGCAGTTCCTATGTCAGCATGTGCCGGATCCACCGCCGGGCGTGAACACGAATCTACCGCCGGTGACGGAGGCCAAGCCCCAGACCAATCGCGACCGAATGTCGGAACACACCACCAGCGCTTCGTGCGCCACCTGCCACCAGCTGATGGATGCCGTGGGATTCGGACTTGAGAAATTCGACGCGGTTGGGGCACGAAGAGAACAAATGGTCCTTGAATTCCGCAAGAAATCGGACGAGGACGCAGACGAAGATGGAAAACATCCCATACCGAAGCGAATCATCACGCTGCCGCTGAACACGAATGCATACGTTGCCGGCATTCCGAATTCGGAGTTTTCGTCGCCACGCGAGTTGGGCGCGGTGCTGGCGAAGAGTTCCCAATGCCAGGAGTGCGTCGTGAAACAGTACTTCCGATTTCAGGCAGGAAGAAGCGATACGCCGGCGGACCGGCCCCTGATCCGGGCCGTCACTGACGACTTTCGCAATTCCGGGTTCCGCTTCAAAGAGTTAATATTGTCTGTAGTGCTGTTGAGAGAATTTCCCCAGGAGAAGCCGAGGCCGGATGTCGCACATAATCACTAATCGCGTTAGAACGTCCCGCAGGGAGCTTCTGAAAGGACTCACGGCAGCCGGAGCGCGGATCGCGATTGGCCTACCGCCGCTGGTGTCGATGTTCAATTCGACGGGGACCGCTTATGCCCAGACGGCGCCCGCGAATCCCGCCCTGGCGGAGAAGCCGATTGAAACCCGTTTTGTTCTGTGGTTCAACGGAAACGGCATTCCGGAGCGCTACTGGATTCCCACTGAAGAAGGCAGCGACTACGAACTGACTCCGTGCCTCGCTCCGCTGGGCGCCTGGCGCAAGGATGTTCACGTGCTGAGTGGCGTGGACAATGCGGCCGCCAGCGGCAAAGGGAACGGCCATACGAACTCCATGAGCGGTTTGATGACCGGCCTGGATTTCACCGGCCGCGGACCAAGCGGGCCGTCGATTGACCAGATTATTGCGGGGAAGATCGGCGGGGATTCGCGCTTCCGCTCGCTGCAGATTGGTGTGGCTCAGGAATCTTTCGGCGAGAGCATGCAGCGCAACATGAGCTGGGCGGGATACGAGCGGGCGCTGCCGCCTGAGATGATTCCGCACCGGCTGTTTGACCGCTTGTTTGGTGCGCGCGAAGAGGGCTGGGTGAACCGCAAGCGCAGCATTCTGGATGCGGTGCGGGCGGACGCTTCGACGCTTGAGAAGTCGCTGCCGACGGACGATAAGGCCCGCGTGGATGAGCATTTGTCGAGTATCCGGGATTTGGAGCGCGCCATTGCCGGACTGCCTCCCCAATACGCACGGGTTGATCCGCCCGACTTCGACGGCGATATGAAGGATTGGCCGCGCATCGCGAGATTGCAGAGCGACCTGCTGGTGCAGGCGCTGGCCATGCGTCAGACGCGCGTCGCTTCTTATATGTTGACGAAATGCCAGAGCCTGACGCGGTTCCCGTGGCTGGGCTATTCATCGGCGCGGCATCATGACTACACACACTCGCCAGACAAAACGGCCGGTGCGGACGGAACGGACGGCATGCACGTGCTGCGCGACATTTGCCGGTGGCACGTGGAGGAGTTCGCGTATCTGGTCGCCAAGCTCGAATCAGTTCCGGAAGGCGATGGCACGCTGTTCGACCACACCAGCCTGATTTTCGTCCACGAACATGCCGAGGCCAATCCGCATAAAAACAGCGGCTTGGCGATGCTTGTGGCCGGAGGGAGCAAGAGGCTGGCTAAAGGGGCTCACACACGCATTACCGGGACGGTCGCCGACGTGTATGTAACGGTGGCCGATGAAGTGGTAGGCGCCGGTATCGGCAAGTTCCCGACAGCGACTAAGAAGATTGGGCCGCTGCTAACGTAAGTTTCCCGGCCTCGAAGAAACCAATCCCGTCAGCAAACGCTAGTGGAGGGCAACTTGGCGCGCGGCCAGGGGCTGCCATGCGGGAGTGCCGTCTTCCCATTGGTTATCGGTGAGTTGCTCAACGCCTGTGCCGTCGTAGCGCATCACGAAAATTTCGCCATAGGGCTGCGGCGCATCCGTGTAAACCACTTCATCCTTAAAGCCCATCCTCGAACTGGTGAAGACGATGTACTCGCCGTCCGGCGACCACGCCATGTGCGCGTCGTTGCCAAGCGTGAACGTGAGGCGCTTCCATCCTCGACCGTCAGGCTTGACTGTATAGACCTCATAGGCGCCGTCCACCAAACGCGAGAACATGATCAGATCGCCGCGCGGCGACCACAATGGGAAATTATCGTATTCCGCGGTTAGCGTCTTCACCGCCTGCGTCTCGAGGTTCATGATGCGCAGTCCGTATCCATCCTTTTCGAACGCCCGGTACACGATTCGCTTGCCGTCCGGCGCAAACGAAGGGAACGCGTTGTTGCCCAAGCCTGCGGTGAGTTCGCGGAATCCTGTCCCGTCCGCATTGACGATCGCCACCTGGGCGCCGTCCTCAACGCGATCGATGGGTCTGAGAAATAGCGAGCGAAAACCGTCGAAGAACGCCGCGAATCCGCCGATGCCGAAGACGATCCGAGTGCCGTCGGGCGACCAGGCGCCGGCCAGTACGTTCCGGCTTTTGTCTTGATAAACCACTTTGGATATTCCGCTGGACACTGTAGTCACACTGAGAGCTGCGCCAAGTTTTTCGGCCGGTGCGACCGTAACAAACTCATTTCCAGAAGGGCTGAACGCGGGCTGCAGTCCAGTCTGGAATAATTCGTAATGCGGATTGAGGCTGAATGAGCTGCGCCACGCCGGCCGCGGTACGCTAGTACGTTTGGCAAAGACCACCTGCGTTCCATCGGGCGACCAGGATGCCGCACGGATGGCGCCACGCGGCCCGCGCCTGCCGCTCGAGTAGTAAATGCCCGCCTCCTCTGTATCCTTCTTGATGAATCCGATCTCGTCCGCGGCCAGAGGCGCCGGATTTATTTTGACACCCGGCGAAGCAGGCAGATCGGTTGACGTTCCCGTCGCTGTATCGATGGATACCAGGCGCGTGTCGTTTCCGGCCTCAGGAGCCACCCTCCGATTCGCGAGCGTCTGTTCGCCGGTCATGCAATACGCGATGACGCGGCTCGCGCCCGTCCATTTCGGGCTGCCGCAGAAATCCCCGCTCTTGGTGATCTTCTTCAGCCCTGAGCCGTCGGGGCGAATGATGTAAATATCCGCCAACTGCAGCCGCTCCCAGCGGCCATGAGCGAAAGGCATCGGGTTGCCGCGAACCGAGGAGAAAGCGATCCAACTCCCGTCCGGCGACCATGCCGGACGAAAATCGCCGGTCTTTCCTGTGGTGAGCGCCTGGGTGCGCAGCGTGGCCAAGTCCATGGTCCAGAGATTGGCCATGCCGCCCCCGCGCGTGCTGACGAACACCAGTTGCTTGCTGTCGGGAGAGAATGCCGCTTGATCGTCGTAGGCCGGGTCCGTGGTGAGCCGCGTGAGTCCGCTGCCGTCGGGATTTACACGAAACAGATCTGCCGATCCATTCCGGTCGGATGTGAAAACGATTGATTTCCCGTCAGGAGCCCAGACTGGGTCGTAATCCGTATCTTTGCTTGCGAGAAGCGGGCGCTCGTTGCTACCGTCGGATGCGGC
This sequence comes from Bryobacterales bacterium, assembly GCA_003166875.1. Taxonomy (GTDB): domain Bacteria; phylum Acidobacteriota; class Terriglobia; order Bryobacterales; family Bryobacteraceae; genus Palsa-89. Next base: position 5,745 of record PMUN01000056.1, read on the forward strand.
AACGAAGAGCTCCAACTGGCCTTGCTGCGGAAATACGCGGGTATATCCGATTCTCCGGGGCGTGGGTGTTTGAGCCCACAGTATCGCGACTGCGGCGGAGATGACGATCGGGAAACGCATGAGCGATTCTAGCACCTTCTATCTCACCGAGCGCGGGATTGGAGCTCTCGAGAGTGAACGAGGCGTCGGGATCCTTCAGGATCTGTTGCGCGGCTGCGTTGCCGGAGATATCGAAGTCGAAGATCCATCCACTCTGATTAGAGCGGGGCGAACGTTCCGGCCATCTGGATGGTCACCGGATTGGTCTTGCCCTCTTTGTAAAGGGCCACGATTTGTGCGTTGTCGTTGATGGAGATCGGACGATACAGGTAGTAGCGGAAGATGACACCCGCGACATCGGGGGCGCCGAAGCCAGGCAGATTAATGGTGGTCTTCGGACCCTTGCGGATCACGTGGTAGACGTAGCCGCCGGCGCCGGCGTCCGCGTTGAGGTTGACATTGCGGTAGAAGTTGAGCCATTGGCAGGCGCCCTTACTAGCGGCGCCGGTCAGGAACGTCGTGCCGCCCGCCGCCAGCGTGATGTTGTCGAAGAAAAACTGTGTCGAAGGGGGTGAACCTTCGGAGTTGACGTCCGTGATCACACCAGAGAACGTGAGTGCGGCGCCAATCAGGTTCGATGGCACCGTTGCGTTGCCCGCCTGAACGCCTGCGACGGAAACGGAGAGAGGCGATGAATCCATACCGCCGTAATAATTCCATTCGGCGGGAATGGTCTGCGCAGTCTGGCCTGCACTGCCCACTACATCCACCGTCTGAACCTGCTGCACCCATGCGATGAAATCCGCGTCTGACATTCCATATGTGCGCGGTTCGACTTTTTTGGAATCGATCAGGCCGAGCGGTTGGCCCTTGTAGGTGAAGTTAGCGGCATAATCGTCGTTGTTGGCGGTCCCGGGGTTGAGTTGGATTGTTCCAACGAAGTTGATGCGCGGATAGTCGAAGAGGCTCATAAGTTTGTCACACTTTCGATGGTGAGTCCGGGAACACCAGTGTCCCCATGGAAACGGCCGCCGCCGCGGCACCGCTTGGCTCGGCGGCCACGGCGGTGAAGTCGGTCTGGATCGAGAGTGCACTCATGTTCGATCCCTGTCTCCGCTTTGCCCTCGGGGTTAGTTCTGGATTGTTAGCAGGAGACCCTCGTGAGATTATACACAAGTTACCCGAAATGCTAGCACATGAAATTGCGCTGGATTTATTTCAATAGCCAGATGCGCTGTCTAACTAACTAACTAACTAAATGAAAATAAAAATGGAGGCGGCGGGAGTCGAACCCGCGTCCGAGAAAGCCCGCCGTGAGAAGAACTACGTGCACCCCGTCTGCATGCTAACATCCAGGCCTTTGTACTTAGATGGTCGCTACCAGTTCGTACTTCGACGCAAGAGGCTGAACAATCTTTCGGCGTCCATGACCGGGGTTGGCTTCCTCCTGGATTTTCACGAGCCCGAACGATGTCAGGATCTTGACATCTCGCCTCACTGCGGTGCGGTCCCTTTTGAGAACTATAGCAAGGTCCGAAACTGGCGCCGGCTTTTTGCGAACCGCGCGGATCACTCGGACTCGTTGCGCTGTCAGTACGCGAAGTAGATCAGTAGGGTCTTCAAAGGTGAGCCGTATCTCGTCGGCGAGTTTCTCACCGCGATCCAGCCTGCGAGCGCGCTTAAGAGATCTCTCAAAGAAGTCTTCCGTGGCGCCAGTGCTCACGCTGAGGTTCTTAGCTGTTCTTTTCATCTTCCTTCCTCCACAATTCTTGTACTTCGTCTCGAAAACGAGACGCCAATGTTGCGTAGTCCTTGAACTTAATGGCCTCGACTCTCCCCATGAAGTGCCGGTGGTGGAAATCATGGCTGTTGTCGTAGCCCAGCACGCGGCCATTATCCGCTTGGCAAACTAAGCGATTGATGTTGGCGCCACGCCTAGGCCGCTTCAGCATGATCGTTTCATCGACGACCTTTTTCCCGTGCGGCTGCCTGAGGGCCCTCTTCGCCACTCTTCGATCCTAGCACAGGGGGGGCATTGAATGTCTCATCTGCTCTTAACGGCCATTGGACCCGGATCTAAATATCGACCCTATCCGACTTATCTGCGTTGCACTCGTGGCAAGTTAGTCTGATATTGTGTTCATCACTGCTACCGCCCTTGGAAATGGGGACGATGTGATCGAACTCGACCTCATTGTCTTGCAGATGTTTGTTGCAGTGCTGACAAGTGTAGTTGTCGCGGCGAACGACCCGCATCTTCACACGGAATGGAACGTATCGTCCTGTTCGTCGCCCTTCGACCGTTTCGGTGAAGCCTTCAGCCGCGAAGACGACTGGGCAAACGTGGCCGAAGACAGTGCATTGCATTTCGGCGATTGCTGGTGGGATGGTCTCCGGGTAATCCTGTGGGTTGAATGCTTTGACCTGTTCCTGAAAGGAATTGCGCTTTGTAACACCAAACCTTCTGCCGTCGGCAAGGGCCCCGGTCCTTAAGCACTCCTTGAGATAGTTGTTATGCGCAATCGCTTCGGTCCGGGTACCTGGAAGCAATGGCGACTGCTCGACCAGCGGCCCATAGGGACAATAACGAAGCTCCCAACATGGCTTGCAGACGCGAGTTGCCCGATTTTTCCAGTGCCTCAGTACGGCATGATCGGGCTGCGTCGAGCTGTAGCCGAGCAGTTGCCTGATGGTCGGGTGGATGGAAGCCTTTTTCTTCTGAGCCATATAGCAAAGTTTCGGAAATTGTTACTAAGAGAATCGTAACTCGTTGCTTGGCGTTACGAGGTCAGCACAGCCGTGGAAAAAGAGCCGCCTTAGCATGGTGGAGGCGGCGGGAGTCGAACCCGCGTCCGAGAAAGCCCGCCGTGAAAAGAACTACGTGCGTTTCCGATTCGGTGATTGTCGGCCGCCGCATTAGAACCGGCAAGAAAACGACGGCTTAGCCCGATTGTCGTCAGCCTGCTGCTCCGGACAGAAGCTCTCGGCCCAATCCTCGAAGATGACGCCCTGAGGATGCCGTCGAGGCCCAGCACCCGGGGCGGCTACCTAATTAATTAGGCAGCGTATGCAAACTGCTGATTGGCAGTTCTAGTTTTCCGATCGTTTAACGGGAGCTCGGAACCCGGCACGCCTTCCCACAACGATTCAATCCCGTCGAATCCGTTGCGCCCCCTCCTACTAATAATAACACCGCAGCGCGTCCGCGAACCTGCGCTACGATGTTAAGCGGCATGCCGGGCGTCACTTCCGTTCCTGAAATCAAGAAGGAAATCCGGGACCAAAAAGTGCCTCTGTACAACGTCGTCCTATTGGACGATGATCAGCACACCTACGAATACGTGGTGGAAATGCTCGAAAAGCTGTTTGCGTGCGGCGAGACGGACGCCTGGAACCACGCCGTGGAGGTGGATACTACCGGGCGGACCGTGGTTATGACCTGCGAACTCGCCCAAGCCGAATTTGGACGTGACCAGATCCACGCCTATGGCGCCGACTGGCGAATGCCCAATTCCAAGGGGTCCATGTCAGCCGTTGTCGAGCCTGCTTCTTTTTCTCTTTAGGCACCGATTCCGGGTTCCTCCGTCTAAACCCCAAGAGGAAAACCATGCGAACGAATCTTCTGATTTTTCTAGCGCTTTCCGGCCTGCCAGTTTTGGCCCAGAATCCCACGCCTCGCTTGAATTGCGACGAGCGAAACCACAACGACCACCTGGTCAGCCATTGCGAGATGAAGGACCAGACTCTCGCAGCTTCGAAGGGCGCCATTCGAATCGATCCGGGCATGAATGGCGGGATCACCGTAAACGGTTGGGACCGCCCGGACGTGTGGGTGCGGGCTCGCATCGATACCGCGGCGGAAACGGACTCAGAGGCCCGGAGCATGGTCTCGGCGATTCGCCTCGCGTCGGGATCGGGCCAGATCCACGCCGAGGGTCCCGAGATGGATCGGCATCATAACTGGTCGGTCTCTTACGAGATCTTCGCGCCTCGCCAATCTGATCTTCAGATGAAGACATTCAATGGCGGGATCCATCTCGCGGACCTGCGCGGCAACATCGATTTTGAAGCGCTGAATGGTGGAGTGGCGCTGGAACGGTTGGCGGGTGAGGTCCACGGCCACACCACCAATGGAGGGTTGCATGTCACACTCGCCGGCGACCGATGGGATGGCACGGGCTTGAATGTGGAGACCACAAACGGTGGCGTCAGCCTAAACGTCCCCTCCAGCTATTCAGCGCATATCGAAACATCGACTGTAAACGGTGGTGTCAATGTCGAGTTCCCCATCACGCTTCATGGACGCATCGACAAGAATCTCTCCTTCGACATCGGCAATGGCGGCCCAACCATTCGGGCCACAACCACCAACGGCGGCGTGAGAATCAGAAAATCCTGAGTGGGGCGGTCCCCCTGGTCCGCAGCCGACGCCCACGTCGGCTTCAGGTTTCATTCCATTACCCGCCGGGCCGCGTCTTCCACCGCCTGCAGCATGGCGTCGATGTCCGCTTCCGTGGTGTCGTAGTGTAGAATGCAGGCTCGCAATGCAAATCGGCCGGCCAGTGTCGCGCTGGTGACGAACGCTTTCCCAGCCGCTTGCATTTGCTCCATCACTTTCTTATTCAGCGCGTCCACGGCTTCTTCGTTCCCGGCAATTTCCTCGGGAACATAGCGGAAACAGACAATCGAAAGTGGACCCTTCGACCGCAATTCAAAATCGGGCGCTGCGTCCACTCTTTCCGCCAAATAACGTGCGAGCGCGATCTGGCGCGCCATCTGCTGCCCCAATCCCAACGTGCCGGCATTCGCTAGCGTGACCCAAAGTTTCAGAGCTCGAAATCCCCTGGTCTGCTGCATGCCGTACTCAGCAAACCAAGGAAGATTGCCGATACCCTTGCCAGGTTCCGTGCGAACGTACGCAGGAACAAGCGAGAAAGTGTCCCGAAGCAGTGCCCCATCGCGCACCAGCACGCATCCGCATTCCACCGGAACAGATAACCATTTATGAGGATCGAGAGCGATAGAATCCGCGCGCTCCATGCCTTCGAGCAGTGGCCTCGAATGCGGATCCAACATTGCTGCTGCCCCGTATGCGCCATCCACATGCATCCACAAGTTCGATTCTGCTGCAAAACCAGCTAGCGCATCCAACGGATCTATGGCGCCGGTCTGAACGCTGCCCGCGCTCGCGACGACACAGAACGGGTGCCAGCCTTGCTCGCGGTCCTCACGCACCGCCCGCCGCAGGTGGTCCAACGACATCCGAAAGTCCTCATCCACTTCGATCCATCTGATCGAATCCGACCCAAGGCCCAAAAGCTCAACCGCTTTCTGAATGCAACTGTGCACTTCGGCGGAGGCATATAGGCGGAGCCGGGCGTGGTTGCCAACGCCCTGTTTCCGAACGTCAATTCCGAGTTGGCCCAGCGCCCGGTGCCGGGCCGCCGCCAACGCCGTTAGAGATGCCGCCGATCCGCCGCTCACCAGAAGCCCGGCGCTTCCTTCTATCGGAAACCCGACTAGATTCATGAGCCATCGGATCACGCAGTGTTCCAGATAGATGGCCGCGTGATCGCCACCGGCGCAACTGGGATTCATTGCAGCAGCCACAATCTCCGTGATCACCGCCAGCATGGCGGGCGGCGAATTTACCCAACCAAAAAAACGCGGGTGGCCGTTTCCCATCGCGTGAGGCAGTATCTGTTCCCCGATCAATCGCAGGATTTCGTCGCCGGAGAGTGGCGCCACTGGCATCGGCATGTTCATGAGAGCCTGCCGTTCGCTCGCATGCATCCTCTGAAAAACGGGGCCGCGCGGAACCTCGACGAAATACTTAGCAGCCATGTCGACGGCCCGGTAGCCCAATGTTCGGAACTCCGCCTCAGTGAGTCGCACGGTGTTTTCTCCTTTCAGCTCGAAGGCGATGACGTAACTGTTCCGGATGGCCTGTGACGTCCATGGCAAGGTAATAATCGCAACCGCTACGCTGGTCCGGGTTCGCGAACTCGTGCACACAGTCGCCGGCGTAATAAATGCTGTCGCCCTTCTTCAAGACGTAGGCCGTACCATCCAACGTCAGCTTGAGTGCGCCTCGCTCCACGGCGACGTATTCCCGTGAACCGGGATTGTGAGGCAGAAAGGCTCCGGCGTTCACACCAGGCCCGAGCGTCGTCCGCATGAACTCGAACTCCACATTCGGCAATACCGGCGAAAGAATGCGGCGCTCCCAGCCGGAGGGATCCACGGCGACTTTCTGGTTCTCAGTGCGCAAGATGACCACCCGCCCTTCCTGTTCCGATGCCAACAGCCGCGCAATCGAGGAACCCAACCCGGTCGCGATCTGATCGAGAATCAGCACCGATGGCGCTTTGTCGCCTCGCTCCACCGCCGAAAGCATCGAGCGGCTCACGCGCGCCTTTTCGGCGAGCTGATCGAGCGAGAGGCCTCTCCGCCGCCGCTCCTCCCGGATACGATTTCCGAGTTCGTCCAACTGAAGTCCTTTTGCCACGGCCCCGGCCTCCTCCTCTATAAAGGAATAATATCCCCCATAGAGGACAATTGCAAGTCCCAATAACGAGAAACGAGAAACGAGAAACGAGAAACGAGAAACCAGCAACCAGAAACTAGAAGTTCGGCTTTTTCCCGACTGCGTCCTCGACATAAGTGCGGAGGATCTCCGCCACGCTCCAGGCTTGCGCGATACAACCTCCCGGCTGGTGCGGCGGGTCGCCATCGAAGACTTCCGAAATCTGCCCCAGGCCCGCTTGCCAGAGATGCGCACGCAGAGCATCCAGGAACCGGCCTGCGCGGTGGCGCGCCTCCTGGCTATCGCCGTGCACTTTGACGTACGCGGTTAGAAATGGGCCGAGCAGCCATGGCCAAACCGTGCCTTGATGATAAGCGGCGTCGCGCGTATGCGGATCGCCGCCGAATCTACCGTGATAGTTGGGATCGCGCGGCGAAAGCGTCCGCAGGCCATAGGGCGTGAGCAGCTCCCACTCCACGACATCCAGCACGCGCAACGCCAGGTGCTGCTCAAGAATCGGATGCGGAAGGCTGACCGCGAAAATCTGGTTGGGGCGAATGGAGCGATCCGGCCCGTTGTCGCTCAGCACGTCGTAGAGGCATCCGGCATCTTCGTTCCAGAAGGCCGTCTGGAATCGGGAATGCGCGCGTTCCGCCAGAGCGCCATAGTGCGCCGCCTGGTCGTGGTCGGCAAAGCCCGCCGCAAGCCGTTCCATCACTCGCAGCGCGTTATACCAGAGCGCCTGAATCTCCACCGGCTTGCCCATCCGCGGTGTCACCACCCAATCGCCGACCTTGGCGTCCATCCAGGTGAGTTGCACACCCGGAACGCCCGCGTGCAGCAAGCCATCCGAATCCAGACCAATCCCATAACGCGTTCCGCGCTCGTGCCACGCCAGGATCTCGATCAATGGATGATACAATTCCGTCCGCACGAATTCGTAATCGCGCGTATAGCGCAAGAATTCGAAAACGGCGTGGAACATCCACAATGTGGCGTCCACGGTGTTGTACTCCGGCGCTTCGCCGGCATCCGGGAAACGGTTCGGCAGCATTCCGCGGTCGATTGTCGCCGCGAATCCTCGCAAAATGCTGCGAGCTTCGTCATAGCGGCCGGTAACCAGCGTGAGACCCGGCAGCGAAATCATCGTGTCGCGGCCCCAATCGCCAAACCATGGATAACCGGCGATCACTGACTTCTGTTCGCCGCGCGCCACAATGAACTGGTCCGCCGCGCTTGTCAGCAAGCGTGCGAAATCGTCGTTCACGGGAGACGCAGCGACGATCTTCTTGCGGCGATCCACTTCGCGCGTCTTAAGGGTGTCGACCTCGCCGGAGGAATGCTCATCGATGGATGCAACGATGCTGGGGCAAGCGCTTTTCCCCGCATCGAAATGCAGCAGGAATGGGCTGTACAGATCTTCTTGATAATCCAAACCTCGCTCGCGCTCACGTTCGTAGTCGAAGTTGTAAAACCAAAAGCCTGAGGCATCCAGCGCGTCGGCGTTGTGGGCGAAGTGCAGGCTGGGCAGATCCGCATAAGGTTTCACGGTCACCGCGCCTGGCCGCTCTTCCAGCTGCCGATTGATCGCGTCATTCGCATGTGTGGTGTTGTGATAATCGCGAAACGCAATCAATGGCCGAACATCGAGTGAGCACTGGCGGCCCTCGAAGTTGCCGGAGAACTGGTAGCGGATCACCACTGTGTTCTGGCCGCGCACCAAAAAGACGGACTTTTCGACCTGGATTCCGGCCACTCGATACGTGAACTGCGGGAACGGCTTCAAACGGAACGATTCCAAATAGACGTAGCCATGTGGATCAACCGCACCGGTGTATTGATTGGTGCTCAAATCGAAACGCTCTCTATCCACGATCAGCGTTTCTTCGAGCTTTGAGAGCAGCACCAAGCGGCCCACCGGCGGTTTCGTTGCAGCAACCAGCAATCCGTGATAGCGCCGGGTGTTGAGGGCGATGATAGTGGATGATGCAAAACCGCCGATCCCGTTGGTCTCGAGCCATTCGCGAGTAGTGGCGTCAGCCACGTTGCTGCAGACCTGATGATCAAACTCGATCTCGCTTGGCATGGTTAGCTCATAATAACTTGCGGCGTAACCGAGCTGCGACCGGGAGGGAGCGATACCACGAGTGCCGCTAGTCCTCGAGTTCGGGCAGCGCTTCCTGCCGGTCGCGGCTCGGTTTTCGTACATTCCTACATGCTTTCCATTTCTATGTCACGCGCCCGGCGGAAGGCAGCGGGACACTACCCGGATGTTGCGTACTGAGATGTCGGCGCTCAGCATTTCACAGTTTGTGGGTGATGTGCGCAGACCCTAACGGCGGACGAAGCTTATTTCCACCAGGACCGGCGAGATCGAGGCGCTAGGGACTGTCCGTTGCGCTTCATTGATTCACCAGCGCCCGCACGGCGAACGCAGTCGCAATCAGTGGATCGTCTTCCTTCACCAGATTCTCCGGATTCACCCAACTTCCGTCACGCCGCTGGGTTCGTTTTAGCGCATTCGCGACCGAAGTGTCCATGAGATTCCCCAGTGCGTGGAAAGCCTCCGTCGCCGCCGCACCATAATAGAAGGCCAGTCCTTGCGGCCAGCGCTGATAGGCCGGTCCGACGAAGCCGGGGACAGCCATATCGCGATGATGCGAGATCAACCAATTGTGCGCCGCACGGATCCGGCGGTCCTGAAGAGTTCCGCCAATCGCCACCAGCGCTAGAATGCCGTCGGCGGTGGTAGTGCCGTAACTGCGGAAATGCTGGCCGTCCTGCCCGGCTTTGTTCGTATCGGATTCAGTCGTGGAAAAGAAGAAGCCGCCGTCGGCATCTTTGGGATGCTCGGGATCGTAGTTCTGGCAATGCTCGATGAATATCCGGGCCCGGGCGAAGGCCGGATCGTCGGAGGCAACGCCGGCGGCGCGCAGCGCCTGGAGCACATACCGTGTCATGGATAAATCCACATGTCCGGGATTCGGAGGCGGGTGTTCCATCCCGCCCATGCCCCACGCGCCATAGGGAGCATCCGCCGGTTTCCAGCCATTCTGCTCGCTGAACTGCATCCGCCGCAAGTACGCAACCATGGGCCGGATGTCTTTCTCCCAGCCCGCGCGTTTCGCCCGGCAGAGTGCGCTCACCGCGAGCGCCGTTGCGTAATTAGGATAATCGGGCAGACTCGGATCCATCATTCCCAGCACCCCATCCGCGTTCGTGTTAGCGCGGATGAATCGGATGGCCCGCTCCAATTTGTCGGACGGCAGCCGATACACATTACTGGGAACCTGTAGCAGAGCGTCCAGAACGAACGGTGTTAAAGATTGTCCGGACCGCATCAGCCCGTAAGTGCGGCTGGGCCAGCCTCCGTCGCGCGATTGGTGGCTCCAAAGGTAATTCGCGGCTCCCGCCAGAGCCGATTGCGGTCTTCTGGAACAACCGGCTCCCAGAACAATGGCGAGAACCGNNCGAACCGCGGCCGTAAGGGAGTCGGTTCTTCACGTGTGTAACCGAACCGCGACCGTAAGGGAGTCGGTTTCCGAATTCGTTCGAACGAGTCCTAGTGTTTCTTCGCTCCAGTAGCAAGTATCGGCTCCCGATCCACAAGCATCACCAGAATAGCAGCGCTGGTTACCGCCACGCGGCCCGTGATGCAATGATGTCCGGCCCAGGTTCCATCTTCGTTCTGCAACTTCAGCAGCTTGGCCTTGATTTCGCTATTCCATTTCTCCCATTCCTCGCCGCCGGTACGGTGCAAACTGTCGCTGATGTTGAGATACGAGAAGAACTCTTCGCCGCCGAACGATCCGAATCCCATCACGTGTTGTGGATTCCCGAGCCGGCTGGTCATAGCTTTGATCCTCGGGGCATTTTCCTTGCGATCTTTTTCAGTGCGGCTGAGTTGTTCCAGTGCCTGTGCGTCCTGATACAGCGGAACGCCGGCGGATACTACTACCATCGAAGAAGCGGCCCCGGGCGAAGAAGCCGCTCCAGTGACGGCGCCCGCCTGCGCCTGATTAGCCGTATAATCCTGCACCTTCGCCATGGTCCCGGCCGACACCGCGACGCCCTTCTGCTGCGCCACATATAAACTGCGCGACGCCATCGATGTTCCTAGAATCGGCGCCCAGCCGCCCGCGATATTCCAGCTCCCATCCTTGAGCTGATTCTTCTCGATCTTGGCGACGCATTTTTGGAGCGCTTGACGAACGTGCGCATTGGCGCGTGCATTTCCCATTTCGCCGTCCAGCTCAGCTAACAATTTCGACGTCAGGAACGTATCGATGCATGGCCCGAGCTTGCGTTGAATCTGCGTGCCGCGCAGGGAAGTCACCTCCAGCCCTTCAGCCGGACTCTCGTCCACGTGGCGCAAAATGAAATCCACGGCGCGCACTAACGCCGCTTGATATTCGCCGTGCGTAGGCGTGCTGCCGGCATGGAGCAGAGCGGTAGCGGCCACCGCTGTGTTCGCCACATCGTTTCCGCTGGATTCCAGGCGCTCGCCCGGACGGACGTAAGATGTCTCGCCCCCGTCCTGGCCCCAGCCCCCGTCTTTGCCTTGCGTGGATACCAACCACTGGGTGCCTTTTTGGACGGCGATGGACACCGGATCGTTCTTTGATAAAGTAGCGTTGCCCGCCCAGCCGAGCGCGAGCGCCGCAACGGCGAGCACACTACGGGTGATCGACTTCATGCTGTTTTCTCCTTCGCGCCGACGCGCGACATTCCGAGCCGCGACCGGAAGGGAGCGCTACCACGATCATTCGGGGCCAGGAGCATCCTTACGCTCCCTCCTGGTCGCGGCTCAGCTAGGCCTCCGTCATTC
>PMUN01000045.1:0-27097 GCA_003166875.1 Bryobacterales bacterium
GGGACGCGAAGTTATCCAATGAAGTATCTTCCAATGAGGTGCGCGCTCCTGATCGGCGCAGCTCTGTGCCTGGTGGCTGGCCTTTTCCTTACTGGCTGTGGCTCGAAAGTGGAGGCTGATGGCAAGGCAGAAGCGCCGCCCGCTGCAAAAGTGGAGCGCGAAGGGGACGCCAATGTTGTCAAGGTGGATCATCCCGAGCAGTTCCCCTTGGCAACCGCGGGAGAACACGACAGCGCGCCGGAACTCAATGTCACCGGCTCCGTGAATCCCGATGTGTCGCGAAATATTCCAGTCATCTCGCTGGCATCCGGGCGTGTCGTGGAAATTCACGCCCGCATCGGCGACTCGGTCACCAAAGACCAGCTACTGATGCGTGTGCAGAGCGCCGATATCTCGCAGGCCTTCTCCGACTATCGCAGCGCCGTTGCGGACGAAGTTTTGTCTCGCGCCCAACTCGATCGCGCGAAGCTGCTCTACGACAAGGGCGCCGTTGCGCAGAAGGACCTGGAAGTGGCCCAGGATACCGATGACAAAGCAAAAATCACCGTCGAGAATGCCACTGAAAAAATACGCGTGCTGGGGGCCGACATCAGTCATCCCAGCTCCATCGTCGATATCAAGGCTCCCGTTTCCGGCGTGATCGTCGAGCAAAATGTCACGGCCTCGGCCGGCGTGAAGACGCTGGATAATTCTCCTAACCTGTTCACCATCGCCGATCTTTCGAAAGTTTGGGTGGTCTGCGACGTGTATGAAAACGATCTTTCCTTCGTGCACCTCTCGGAATATGCCGACATTCATTTGAACGCCTATCCGAACCTGATTCTGAAGGGCCGGGTCGGTAATATCGGCCCCAGCCTCGACCCCAACATCCGCACCGCCAAGGTCCGGCTGGAGGTTTCGAATCCTGGCCTGCTGCGTCTCGGCATGTTTGTCACCGCGACGTTCCACGGCCTGAATAAGGAAATCCGCGTTACGGTTCCGGCCAATGCCGTTCTTCACCTGCACGACCGCGATTGGGTCTATATGCCCTCCCCAGGCGGACAATTCCGGCGCGTGGAAGTGGTGGGGGGCAAAATGCTGCCCGGCAGTCTCCAGGAAATTCTCTCCGGGATCAAACCCGGTCAACAAGTGGTTGCCAACGCGCTAGTGCTGGAGAACACGGTAGAGCAGTAATGATCCGCGGCCTGGTCGATTTCGCTCTCAACAATCGTTTTCTGATTTTGTTCGCAGCCCTGCTGCTGCTCATCTGGGGCGCCATTTCCTTTCACAATCTACCGGTGGAAGCCTATCCCGACGTCGCCAACAATTACGTTCAGATCATCACTCAGTGGCCCGGCCGGGCTGCGGAAGAAGTGGAACAGCAGGTCACCATTCCTCTTGAAATCGTGATGAACGGCATTCCCCATCTGGAGCACCTGCGCTCCACCTCGCTGTTCGGGCTTTCCAGCATCACGTTGATTTTCGATGACGAATCGGCCAACGATTCGAACCGCCAGAAAACCCTCGAGAGGCTGTCTCAGGTGACACTGCCGCCGGGCCTGCAACCCCAGATGGGCACCGACTGGAGTCCAGTCGGTCAGATTTACTTCTACACTCTGCACAGCACCAACCCGAAGTTCGATGTCATGGATCTGAAGTCTCTTGAGGACTGGACTCTTGAGAAGCAGTTCAAGTCCGTGCCGAATGTCGTGGATGTTTCGAGCCTAGGCGGCATGACGCGCGAATATCAGGTCCGCGTCGATCCGAACAAGCTGATTTCCTACGGATTAAGCATCGGCCAGGTGGAGCAGCAACTCGCCAACAACAATGTCAACGCCGGCGGCAGCTTCATCGAAGCCGGCCTGCAGCAGGTGAACGTGCGCGCCATTGGTTTGGTGGATTCCGATACCGACATCGAAAGGACCGTCATCAAGACTCAAAGTGGCACGCCCATCCGCATCCAGGATATAGCTACGGTCGAGCAAGGATCGAAAATCCGGCTGGGGCGGAACGGGAAGGCCATTCATCGCGCCGATGGCCGCATCATTGATAACGACGATGTCGTGGAAGGCATCGTGCTTTTGCGGAAAGGCGCTGAAGCGGAAGCAACGCTCAAGGCTATTGAGGCCAAGGTATACGAGCTGAACCACGGCATTCTTCCCCCCGGTGTCACAGTAGTGCCGTTTCTCGATCGCAGTGAGCTTGTTCACCACACCACTCGCACTGTGCTCCATAACCTGACGGTGGGTATTATCCTGGTAACCGTCATCCTGTTCCTTTTCCTCGGCAACGCCCGCGGTGCGCTGATTGTCGCGCTCACCATTCCTTTTTCACTGCTGTTCGCTTCCATATGTCTCGACCTGAGAAAAATTCCGGCGAATCTCTTGTCTCTCGGCGCACTAGACTTCGGAATGGTGGTGGATGGCGCGGTTGTGATGGTGGAAAATATCGTCCGCCACATGGCGCATCGCGATCCCCGCCATAGGACCACTCTCGAAACCATCCGCGACGCAGCTCACGAAGTGCAACGACCGGTGTTTTACGCCATCAGCATCATCATCACAGCTTATGTGCCCATTTTCACGCTGCAACGCGTGGAGGGCCGCCTATTCAAACCCATGGCCTGGACCGTGGCCTTCGCCTTGTTGGGCGCACTCACGTTTTCCATGCTGATCGCGCCCGTGCTCTCCAGCTTTTTCTTCCGCAAAGGCATCCGGGAATGGCGCAACCCTCTACTGGCGCTGCTCACCGCCGGCTACCGGCACGCTCTTCGGCTGGCCATTCAATTCCGATGGGTCACAGCCGGCGTGGCCATCGCCGCACTTGCGGGTGCGGGCTATCTGGCCTTCAGCGGCGTGATCGGCTCCGAATTTTTGCCGCATCTCGATGAGGGCGATATCTGGGTGCGCGGCACTTTGGCACCCAGCACTGGACCCACTGAGGGTATCCGCTTGGCCGACCAGGCCCGCGTGATCTTGGCCTCCTTTCCCGAAGTGCTCGACACCACCAGCCAGGTGGGCCGCCCTGACGATGGGACCGACACCACTGGCTTCTTCAATACCGAATATTTCGTTCATCTCAAGCAGAAAGAGCAGTGGCGTCCCGTTTTTCGTGAGGACAAAGAAGAACTGATCGGCGCCATGAGTCGCGAGCTCGAAAAGATGCCGGGCGTGATATGGAATTTCTCGCAGCCCATTGCCGACAACATGGAGGAGGCCGTGAGCGGAGTGAAGGGCGAGCTCGCGGTGAAACTGTATGGCGACGATCTGAAGCTCCTCGAGAGCAAAGCCGACCAGATGGTGAATATCATGCGCGGAATTAAGGGCATCGAAGATCTGGGACTCTTCCGCGTCCTCGGCCAGCCCAATTTGAACCTGGTAGTGGACCGCGAACAAGCGGCTCGCTTTCAGATCAATGTCGCCGATATCCAGGACGCGATTCAGACTGCCGTCGGTGGCGGCGCCGTTAGCCAGGTCTTGCAGGGCGAGCAACGCTACGACCTGGTGGTGCGATATCTCGCCCCGTTCCGCAACACCCAGGAGGCCATCGAGAATATTCGGCTCTTATCGCCTTCTGGCGAGCGCGTGGCTCTGGCGCAACTTTGCAAGATCAAAGTGAAGGACGGCGCCTCCGAAATCTATCGCGAGGAGAACACCCGCTATGTCGCCATCAAGTACAGTGTGCGGGGCCGCGATCTAGGAAGCACCGTCGAAGAGGCCATCCGAAAAGTGAACCAGCAAGTTAAGCTCCCCACCGGCTATCACATCGATTGGGCGGGCGAGTACGAAAGCCAGAAGCGATCGCAAAAGCGCCTGATGATCGTCCTGCCCGTCACTCTGCTCGTGATCTTCATGATTCTCTACACCATGTTCAACTCTTTCAAATGGTCGGCGCTGCTGCTGGCCAACGTTGCCATGGCGCCCGTGGGAGGATTGTTGGCCCTCCTCATCACACACACGCACTTGAGCGTATCGAGCGGCGTTGGCTTCCTGGCCCTGTTCGGAGTTTCGGTTCAAACCGGCGTCATCATGGTGGAGTACATCAACCAGCTTCGCGTGCGTGGACACACCATTATCGACGCCGCCATAGAAGGCGCGGTCTTGCGTCTCCGCCCCATCATGATGACCATGTTGGTAGCGACGCTCGGTCTGTTGCCCGCCGCCCTTTCGCACGGCATTGGGTCGGATTCCCAGCGCCCTTTTGCCATCGTCATCGTGGGCGGCTTGGTGGCGGCCATGCTCCTGAGCATCTTTCTTTTGCCTACGCTCTATGTCTGGATCGCAGGCAATCGGGATGTGCTCCCTTCAGCGGACGCCGACTTCGAAGAAGCCTAGCGGTTTAGAAAGATGCTTCAAGCTGAAAAGAGTGTTACCGAGCCGCGACCGTCAGGGAGTCGGTGCCTGTGCGATTTTTCCGCGGCTTCTCTGTCTCAGGGTGCCCGTCCGGCTTCGCGGCGTTAGCCAACAGCGACCGCCCATGGTCACAAAAGTAAGTTTTACAGCCACAGCATCCTCGGGCTTTCTGGCTTATTGACTGATTACAGAAGCGATAGTGCGGTTCCCACGGTTGGTCTCTTAATTGCCACTGACAGGGCGAGGTCTCACGATGCTTACAATGCCCGCCGCCGCAGTTCTATCGCTATTCCTTATGGGAATGATTCTGTGGCTCATAAACGGTTTCATTCCAGTCCCAGCAGGCAGAATTAAGACGCTTCTCAACGTCGTTCTTGGCCTGATAGTCGTCGGAATCGGTCTGTGGCTCATTAACGCTTATGTTCCGATGGCAGGCGTCATCAAAGGAATTCTCAATATCGTTGTTGTGATCGCAGCTTGCGTCGGAGTGCTCCAGGCATTCGGACTTTGGGAACCGGTGGTCAACATGGCGCGTAAGATCAGAAACCATCGCTGGACACACCCCGAGCAAGACCAGCAACCGGCCATCGAGAAAGCTGCCGCCGAGAAAGCTGCCACCGAGAAAACTGCCACTGAGGAAGCTGCTACCGAGAGAGCTGCCAGGGAAAAGGCTTCCAGCGACAAACCTGCCACTGAGAGAGCGGAATCCCCTCACGACTCTGCAGTCACTGTTATAGTGAAATAGCAATTCGAGGTCGGGGCCCAGCGCCCAATCGTCACCCTCGAATGCAATCGGAAACAGTTTGGAACCTGAATGATTCGGGCGCTCGTAGACTACGCCCTCAATACTCGCTTTCTCGTTCTCGCGGCCGCCCTCCTGCTGCTCATCTGGG
Source organism: Bryobacterales bacterium (assembly GCA_003166875.1). GTDB lineage: Bacteria > Acidobacteriota > Terriglobia > Bryobacterales > Bryobacteraceae > Palsa-89. The sequence goes on from PMUN01000045.1 coordinate 5,225, forward strand.
GCGCCATTTCATTTCACAATCTACCTGTCGAAGCCTATCCCGACGTAGCCAACAATTACGTTCAGATCATCACCCAGTGGCCCGGCCGCGCCGCCGAGGAAGTAGAGCAGCAGGTCACCATTCCCATCGAGATCGTGATGAACGGCATTCCCCACCTGGAGCATCTGCGGTCCACTTCACTTTTCGGCCTATCCAGCCTGATGCTGATCTTCGACGATCANNTGCAGCCTCAAATTGGAAGCGATTATAGTCCCGTTGGCCAGATCTACTGGTACACGCTGCACACCACCAATCCGAAATACGACCTGATGGAGCTGAAGACTTTAGAGGACTGGACCCTGGAAAAGCAATTCAAGTCGGTTCCGAACGTGGTGGACGTTGTAAGTTTCGGAGGCACTACCAGGGAATATCAGGTGCGCATCGATCCCGACAAACTGGTTTCCTACGGCCTGAATCTCAGCCAGATAGAACAAGCGTTGGCAGCCAACAATGTCAATGCCGGCGGCAGTTTTGTCGAGTCCGGCTTGCAGGAAATCAATGTCCGCGCTTTGGGACTTTTCCGCAACGTGGAAGATATCCGCGAGACCGTTGTAAAAACCCAGAACGGAACACCCCTGCGCGTCTCCGACATCGCCACCGTCGTGCAGGGTTCCAGAATCCGGCTCGGACAGATCGGCAAAGCCATCCACAGATCCGACGGCCGAATTCTGGACAACGACGATGTGGTGGAAGGCATTGTGCTGTTGCGCAAAGGCGCCGAAGCGGAGACGACGCTCAAGGCCATTGAGGCCAAAGCCGAGGAGCTGAACAAACACATCTTGCCGCACGGCGTGGAAATTGTGCCTTTCCTCGACCGTAGCGACCTGGTGCACTTAACAACAAAAACCGTCCTCAAAAACTTGACCGATGGCATCATCCTGGTCGCCGTGATTCTTTTCCTCTTTCTGGGAAATCTGCGCGGCGCATTCATCGTCGCGCTCACCATCCCCTTCTCCCTGCTGTTCGCGGCCATCTGTCTCAGTCTGGCCGGCATTCCCGCCAATCTGCTGTCGCTGGGCGCACTGGATTTCGGCATGGTGGTGGAAGGTGCGGTAGTAATGATAGAGAACATCATTCGCTATCAGAGCCGCCGGCAGCATCAGGACTCCGCGGGCGCGTTGATCTCCATCCGCGGGGCGGCGCATGAGGTGCAACGGCCCGTGTTCTATTCCATCGGCATCATCATTACGGCCTACGTGCCCATCTTCACCCTGCAGCGCGTGGAAGGCCGCTTGTTCAAACCGATGGCCTGGACGGTTTCGTTCGCGCTTCTTGGTTCCCTGATATTCTCCATGCTCATCGCCCCCGTACTTGCCAGTTACGTTCTCGGCAAGAACGTTCGCGAATGGCACAACCCGGTGATGACCTGGATCACCAAGATGTACCGCAAGACGCTGGAAATGGCGATCCGCTTCCGCTGGGTTACGGTAGGCGTAGCCGCGGCCGCTCTGGGAGCCTCGGCTTACCTGAGCTTCAGCGGGGCCATCGGTTCCGAATTCCTGCCGCACTTGGACGAAGGCGCCATCTGGGCCCGCGCCACTCTCGCCCCCAGTACCGGCCCCTCCGAGGGCGCGCGCGTCATGAACCAGGCCCGCATTATTCTCGCGTCGTTTCCGGAAGTCACCACAGTGGTTTCACAAGTCGGACGCCCGGATGATGGAACCGATACGACCGGCTTTTTCAATACCGAATATTTCGTCGACCTCAAGCCCAAAGACCAATGGCGGCCCGTGTTCCGCCAGAACAAAGAAGAACTAGTCGGCGCCATGGATCGCGAGCTCGAAAAGATTCCCGGCGCCTTGTGGAACTTCTCACAACCCATCGCCGATAACATGGAAGAAGCGGTGAGCGGAGTCAAAGGCCAGCTCGCCATCAAGATCTACGGTGACGATCTCCAGACCCTGGAAGCCAAGGGCGACGAGATTGTCAACGTCCTACGCCACATCCGCGGTATCGCGGACCTCGGCCTGTTTCGCGTCATCGGGCAGCCGAACATGGAATTTGAAGTCGATCGCAAGCAGGCCGCGCGCTATCAAATCAATGTTGCCGACGTGCAGGACGCCATCGAAACGGCCGTGGGCGGAAAAGCTGTAAGCCAGGTGCTGCAGGGCGAACAGCGTTACGACCTGGTGGCCCGCTATCAGGCGCCCTATCGAAGCACTAAGGAAGCCATCGAGAACATCCGCTTGGTGGCGCCGTCCGGCGAACGTGTCTCCCTGGCGCAACTGTGTACCATCCGCGTTCACGACGGCGCATCCGAGATTTATCGCGAAGGAAACTCCCGCTACGTTGCAATTAAATACAGCGTGCCGGTCCGCGATCTCGGCAGCACTGTCGAGGAAGCCATCAGCAAAGTGAATGCGCAAGTGAAGCTTCCCACCGGCTACCACATCGATTGGGCCGGCGAGTATGAGAGCCAAAAAAGATCGCAAAAACGGCTATTGATCGTTCTGCCGCTCACCATACTGGTCATTTGCATCATCCTCTACACCATGTTCGATTCAGCCAAATGGGTGTTGCTGATTCTCGCCAACGTCGCTATGGCTCCCATCGGCGGATTACTGGCGCTGCTGATTACGAATACGCACTTCAGCGTCTCTTCGGGAGTTGGATTCCTGGCGCTGTTCGGCGTCGCGGTCCAGACCGGCGTCATCATGCTTGAATACATCAACCAACTTCGCGCGCGAGGCTATACCATTCTGGAGGGCGCCGTCGAGGGATCCGTGCTCCGGCTCCGGCCCATTATGATGACCATGCTGGTGGCCAGCTTCGGACTATTGCCGGCAGCCCTTTCGCGCGGAATTGGCTCGGATTCGCAACGGCCCTTCGCCATTGTGATTGTCGGCGGCCTGATCGCGGCCCTGATCCTGGGCGTCTATCTACTGCCCACTCTCTACGTATGGGTGGCCGGTACCCGCGACGCACTCCCGTTCCCCGAGACCGAATCCGCGGAATAAAAGAGGGGCGGCCCCCCCTGGTCCGCGGCCGACGCCCACATCGGCCTGCTGCTGGCATTTGCCCTCTGTTCGTGGACGTGGCTAGGAACGAGAAACGATGAACGAGAAACGGATTAGGAACTGGTGTCGGTAATCCAGCCGTCGTTAATATTGATTATCCGGTTCCCGTACTCCGCGTTTTTCTCGTTGTGCGTTACCTGGACAATTGTGGTGCCGCCGTCGTTCAGCTTCTTGAAGAGTTCCATGATCTCTTTGCCCTGGCTGGAATGCAGGTTGCCGGTGGGCTCGTCGGCTAGGATTATTTTGGGGGTGGCCACGATGGCGCGGGCGATGGCCACCAGTTGCTGCTGTCCACCGGAGAGCTGGTTGGGATACAAATCCTTTTTGCCTACGATCTGAAAACGGTCCAGAACATCGCAAACGATACTATCGCGTTCGCTCTTTTTGATATTGCGATAGGACAGCGGGATGTCGAGGTTCTCGTAGACGGTGAGCGAATCCAGCAGATGATAGCTTTGAAAGACGAAACCGAAGTATTTCTTGTACAGCTCCATGCGATCTTTCTTGTTGAGCTTGTGGATAGCATGCTCTACCAGGTAGTATTCGCCGGTCCAGGAGCTGTCGTGCATCCCGAGTAAGTGCAGCATCGTGGATTTACCCGCCCCGGAAGGGCCCATGATGGAGACGAACTCGCCTTCCTTGATTTCGACGTTGATGCGGCGTAATACGAAGGTCTTGGTCGGCCCGTGCTCGAAGTATTTCTCGACGTTCCGAAGCGTTAGGATCGGTGAACTCATAGTGTATGTCTCATTGTAGGGCAAGTCTCCGACTTGCCAGCGACGCAAGCCGGAGGCTTGCGGTACGGCTGCCGGTACAGCTATTCATAGCGCAAGGCCACCATGGGATCCACGGATGTCGCGCGGCGGGCCGGAACATAGGTGGCGATCAAAGCTACGAGAATAAGCAGCACCGAAACCGCCGCGAAGGTGGCTGCATCGGTGGGCTTCACGTCGAACAGCAGGTTCTGCAGCACGCGGGTAACACCGAAGGCGCCGGCCAGGCCAATCCCGACGCCGGCCAATACAAGCAAGGCGCTCTTCACCATGACGGAGCGGAAAATATCGGCGCGCTGCGCGCCCAGCGCTACGCGGATTCCGATTTCCCGGGTGCGCTGCACCACTGCGTAAGCCATGACGCCGTAGATTCCGAGGCTGGCTAACAAGAGCGCGATGGCGGAGAACGATCCGAGCATGCGGGAGTAGAAGCGCGGTTCGGCAGTTGTGGCGCTGATGAGATCGTCCATGGCGGAGAGCGACTGAATGGGCTGGTTAGGGTCGATTTCGTGGAATCGCGCGCGAATCAGCCTGGCAAGCGCCGAGGTGTTTCCGTTCGCACGAACGACGTAGGCCATGTGAAGCAGGAAGTTCACCCGAGTGACTTGGGTGATGGGCTGATAGACGGCCGGGACCGGCGTTTTCTCGGCGAGATTGCGCTGTTTGACATCGTCGACTACGCCAACTACCGTGAGCCAATCCGATGGTTTGGGATGGTCTTCGAGCGTGAGGCGTTTGCCGATGGGATCATCGTCGCCCCAAGCCTGGCGCGCGACGGACTCGGAGACGATCGCAGCGCCGCTCGAATTCGGGCTGTCGAATTCATTGAACAGACGGCCACGCAGAAGCCTTATGCCGATGGCACGGAAATAATCCGGGGTTACGCCGGGCTTCGAGACATCGAAATGCGCCGCGGGTCGCGAGACGGCTTCGGTATAGAAATCGCCACGCGCCAGATACCGGTCGAAAGGAAGCCAATCGATTGCGCCGACGGAAGTGACGCCGGGGAGAGTGGCGAATTTATCGAGCACCTGTTCGTGATACTGCACGAGCTGTTCCGTCTTGGCCTCCGGATTGAAGGGGAGATTGACGGTCATGGTCAGGGCGCTTTCGGAGTTGAAGCCGGGGTTTACCGAACGCAGCAGAGCGAAGCTCTTGATCATCAGCCCGGCGCCAATCAGGAGTACCAGCGAGAGAGCGATTTCGCCAACGACTAACACGTTGCGCAGCCCTTGCGCGCCGGAGTAGCGGCGGTCGCCTTGGCGGAGGAAGTCGGCCAGGCGCGCTTTCGATAATTGGATCGCGGGCGCGGCACCGAAGAGCAAACTGGTGGCGACAGAAAGTCCGAAGGTGAAGGCAAGAATCTGGCTATCGATGCGGACTTCCGCGAGGCGCGGGATCATTCCGTCCGGGGTAAGGCGAATCAATACCGGAACGGCCCACAGGCAGAGCAGCAGTCCGAGCACACCGCCGCATAGCGAAAGCAAGGTACTTTCAGTATGCAACTGGCGGACTAAGCGCATTCGCGATGCGCCGAGCGAGGCACGAACCGCGACTTCCTGCCGCCGGGATGCGCCGCGCGCGAGCAGGAGATTGGCGACATTGGCACAAGCGATCAGCAGAATGAAACCGACAGCGCCGAGCAGGACATAAAGGGACAGCCGGATCTGACCCAGTAGTGATTCCTGCAACGAGATGACTCCGGCGTCGTCGGCGGCATGCTTATTCTTCGCGTCCAGCCGCTGGGCGATCGTTTTCGTCTCGGCGCGGGCCTGGCCAACTGAGATGCCGGCCTTGAGCCGGCCGATAACGGTGTAGAACCAGCCTTGTCCTGGCTGCGGGTCGACTCTAAGGGGCGTCCAACTATCCGTCGCGGCGGGGAACGCGAACCCCGCGGGCATGACGCCAATGATGATGCGCGGCTTCGCGTCCAAGTTGACAACCTTACCCAGAATCGACCGGTCGGCGTTGAAATGCGACCGCCAGAGTTGGTCGCTAATCACCATCACTCCTTCCGGATTGTCTCCGGCTCCAAAAGTGCGGCCAAGCGCCGGCGATGTTTTCAAAACGGGCCAAAAACCCGGTGTGACCGTGGCGGCGCGAACGGGAATCGGTTCGCCGATGCCGGTGAGATTGGATTGAAGGGGCTGAATTGCGGTGACATGCTCGAAGGAAGAACTGCTCTTTTCGAATTCGACGAAAGTGCGGTCGTCCATAACCGTCAATCCAGGGAAGCGCGCGGTGTGGATTTCGCAGATCTGTTTAGAGTCAGGGAACGGCAAGGGGCGCAGCAGCACGGAGTTCACCACCGTGAAAATGGCCGAGTTCGCTCCGATGCCGAGCGCGAGGGCTAGCAGGGCGATGGCGGTGAAGGCCGGGGTCTTCCAGAGGGTGCGCAGCGCAAACCGAACATCTTGAGCGAGAGCGTTCATGACAAGACACACCTCCACCGCTGGCTTGCGCTTGCGGTTCAGTTAGGGTATTACTGATTCAGAATATAGGCGATACGCGATAGAACTTCGTTCCGGATCTGGAGCGGGCAAGAATCCACACTGACTGCGTTTTGTATTTGGATCGAATCCAGCGCGTCGGGAACTCTCAAAGACGCCATCTTCGAGAATCCCAGCATCACGATTGCAATGAAGAATACCGCAAGAAAATCAATGTTCCAGCGCAGCATTACGGTCTCCCACGCTCTCCTCCACGATCCTTCCGTCAAAGAGGCGGATGGTACGGTCCGCATAGCGTGCGTAACGGGGATCGTGGGTTACCATGCAAATGGTTGCGCCGCCGCGATGCAATTCGCGCAGCAATTCCATAACAGCTTCGCCGTTGGTGGAATCCAAGTTTCCAGTCGGCTCGTCCGCCAGCAGGATGGAAGGGTCGCCTGCCAGAGCTCGCGCCACGGCGACGCGCTGCTGTTGACCTCCCGATAGCTGGGACGGGTAGTGCTTGATGCGATGCGACATGCCCACGCGTTCCAGCGCATCGTGAACGCGCTTCTTGCGCTCGGCTGATGGCATCCCGCGATAAGTGAGCGGAAGCTCGACGTTTTCATACACCGTCAGGTCGCCAATCAGATTGAACGCCTGGAAAATAAATCCGATCTCGCGATTGCGGATGCGGGCGCGTTCGGAGAGCTTCAAGCCCTGCACTTGCTTGCCGTTCAACACATAGGAACCATCGCTGGGCGAATCGAGCAAGCCCAGAATGGCGAGCAACGTGGATTTGCCGCAGCCCGAGGGTCCCGCGATGGAGAGGTACTCGCCTTTCTTGATGTGCAGGTGAATGCCGGCGAGGGCGTGCGTCTCCACTTCGTCGGTGACAAATACTTTCGTCACTGCGTCCAAGCTAATTAAAGCATCTGGGTCGTTTGCCATGAATTGATCCCTTTCCTTAATTCAGCCGGATGCGATTGTAGGCATCCTGAGCCGACATATCCGATAATACTACCTGATCTCCCACCTTCAATCCATCCACAACCTCGATGGTATTCACCGAACTGCGTCCCAGGGTCACTGGAACCTTCTGCGCTTCCTTGCTATCCGGGTCTAACTTGAACAACATAATCTTGGCGCCGGGCTGGCCAATCACCGGCCGTCCAACGTAGACCACGTCGGCCAGACGCTCGATGGTGATGGTTCCATCCACACTCAAATCGGGGCGCATACCGTCCGCATGTCCCTCCAGTTTGACGTCCACATCCACTGTTCCGTTGGTAGAAGCCGGATCGATTCGCGTTACATGGCCCGGAATAATTCCGTTGCGTGTGTCGACCTGCGCTACTTGCCCGATCGCGACGTCCTTCGCCTGCGTCTCGGGAATCTTGAGCGTTGCCTTCAACCGGTTGGGCTGGGCGATCTTCGCCAGGATGGTGCCGGGCTGCACGCGCATACCTTGTTCCAGAGGCAATGCCGTGGTGCCCAACTGCTGCAGCGTGCCCTCAACGCCGGCGCGGATGGTTAGCTCGTCAACCTGTTCCTTCTTGAGCTTATACTTCTCCTTCAGGTTCTCAATCGCCACCTTCTGGTTTTCAAGTTGCGCCTTGACCGATTCAATATTGATATCCAGCTGCTTCTTCGAAAGGTCGTACCGCTTCTTCAAATCTTCCCATTTTGCCGCTGACAGTGTGGCATCAATGTCCGATTTCAAATCCAACTTGTTGAGCTGTTTATCGCGGTCCGCCTGCAAACCGGCCTGATTCATATCCGATTGAACCTGCTCGGTAATCGCCTCTTGCGCTAGCCGCGCTGTCTCGAGCGTCACCTTCAGGTTGTCGTACACGGCCTGGGCCTGTTTGATCTGCGCCTCCAGATCCGCCACATCCTGCTCCATCTGGGGGTTCTTAAGGACCATGATCACATCGTTGGGATGAAGCTTCGCGCCTGGAAGAAAGTTGAGTTTTTCCACCCGGCTCTCGAACTGAGCGGGAATCCAGTTGTATTCTTCCACCACCAAGGTGCCCAAACCACGCACCTCGCGAAGCATCGGACCGCGCTTGACGCTGTCGATCCAGACGGTGGCTCGATCCACCGAGGGGGCGGCCGGCTTAAGGCGGGAAAGGCCCCATGTTATCAATGGGATCGCCGCTACAACTACGGCGATCAGCGCGATTCTCTTAATCAGCTTCTTACGTGCGACTTCTTTACCGCGAGGGACGTCCATGGAAATTCTCCCAATACTGGTGGGCAACTACCCTGCCAATACCAATCCTACTGAAAAATAAGGCCCGAACGCTTGCCCAGGCTGGCCATCTGTCCGTTTGTGGGATAGCTGTGTACGCGCTGGGACAAGAATCCATTCGTGCAAAACGAACCGAACGACGGGTTAGCTCAGCTTTCAATCTCATTTTACTGCATGCGAAAGAGGACACGGCACCGACTCCCTTACGGTCGCGGTTCGGTAGCACTCTCTACTGAAGCGACCGGTCTCCCTAATCGCAGCGGAGAGCGGTGACGGGATCGATGCGGGTCGCCTTCCAGGCTGGGATCAGGCAAGCGCCCAGCGCCACGGCGAGAATCAGAACCGGGACCGCGATCAAGGTCAGAGGGTCGGCCGGGGACACTCCGTAGAGCCAGCTCGTGCCCAGGCGAGTGAGAACCAGAGCGCCCGCTAGACCGAACGCCAATCCGGCCGCTACCAGCGCCAATCCCTTTCCGACCACCAGGCTGAGCACCCGCGCGGCCGATGCTCCAAGCGCGATGCGGATGCCGATCTCAGCGGTCCGCTGTTTCACTGCGTAGGCCATCAATCCGTATAAACCGACCAACGCCAGGAACACGGCAACAGCGGCGAACACAGAAAGAATCACTGTCTGGAAGCGCCGGGCGCGTGTGGCTTCAGACATGAACTGGCGCATGGTACCGGCGTGCTCCGGGGCGATGGTTGGATCGATGCTCCGAACGATTTTGCCGATCGAGGAGATGAGCTGCTCGGGAGGAAACGTAGTGCGGATGGTGAGGTATGCGTGGTTATCGGGTGTCTGTAGGAACGGTGAGTAGATCATGGGACGCGGCGATTCTTCCAGGCTGGAACTACGGACATCGGCGACCACCCCGACTATGGTGTGCCACTGGTCCCTGCTACGGAACTGCTGGCCGATCACCGGCTCCCGTGGGAAATAAAGTTTCGCGAAGCTTTGGCTCACCACCATTTCAGCCGGGTGATCGCGCACCGCCTCATCGCCGAAGAAGCGGCCTTCTACAAGCCGAATTCCCATGGACCCGAAATAGGCGGTTGTAGCCGCTCGGTCATCAGCCGTTTGATCCTTCTTGACGGTGTGTCCCTTGATTTCGACTGTGCTGATGCTTTCGCGGTGACTCAACGGCAGAGCGCTGACCAACCCGAACGATTTGACCCCGGGCAGTTGATTCACCTGGGTGATCAGGTTGCGAAAGTAGTCATCGAGCTTTTGAGGGGTTCCATAGCGTTCGTCCAGAGTCAGGTTCATGGTCAAGGTGGAGGGAGCAAATCCGGTATCGACGGATTGGACATTGAGATAGCTGCGAATCAACAATCCCGCGCCCGCCAGCAGAATTACCGATAACGCTACCTGCGTAATGATCAAACCATTGCGCAATCGGTTGGAGGTCCCTGCGATGCCTTTGTTGCCGCCTTGCTTCAAGAGACTGCTGACATTTACACGTGATGCCGCTAGCGCGGGGAGCAGCCCGAACGCGAGGCCGGTAAGGAGGGAGGCTCCGGCGGTGAACAGGAGCACGCCGGCGTCGAGCGAGGTTTCATTCAGACGCGGAATATCTCCCGGGTGAAGGCGCAATATCAGTCGCAGTGCTCCATACGCAATCAGCACGCCCAGCATTCCACCACCCAAGGCCAGCAGCAACGCTTCCGTCAACATCTGGCGAACCAGGCGGACGCGCTCGGCGCCGAGAGCACTCCGGATACCCATTTCATGCACACGGCCGGCGGCCCGAGCCAGCAGCAGATTTGCGACATTGCTGCAGGCGATCAGCAAAACCATGGAGACCGCACCCAGTAGCAACCACAACAGCGGCCGCACGGGACCGACGGCGGTATCAATAAACGGCCTGACGAGCGCCAACCAGCCTCTCCATTCCGGTGGGTGCAGGACGGGATCGAGACGGGCTTCGAGGGCACTCATCTCGGCTTGCGCCTGTTTCAAACTGACGCCGGGTTTCAGGCGGCCAATTACCAGACCGTCGCCGCCCGCGTTCCAGTCCGTCTTCTGTCGGGACGTCAAAACGGCGGGAATCCAAAGATCCGTGGCGGCAATGTCCCGGTCTGAATAGGGAAAATCGGCGCTATGCGGATATTGGAATCCAGGCGGCATTACGCCAACAATCGCGTAGATTTCATGATTCAAATGCAGCGTCTTTCCCAACACGTTGGGCGCGGCGCCAAAACGGGAGCGCCACAGCACGTCGCTAATGACAACCACGTGTTCGTGGCCGGGCTGATCGTCCTCAGGCTCGATGGCGCGGCCCAGCTGTGGAGATGCTCCGAGCGTACGGAAGAAATTACCCGCGACCGAAGCCTCACCGACGCGCTGGACTCTATCCGCGTCGATCATTTTGACCAACTCCTGGTTGAACATCGTGAGATCGGAGAAGGATTGGTTGTTTTGCCAGGCGTAGAAATCCGGACTGGAGGGCGCCATCTCCAGCGGCATAACCTTGAAGCGTGGATTCGGCATCCAGATATAAACCAGGCGCTGCGGGTCGACATACGGGAGCGAGCGGATGAGCACCGCATTAATCAAGCTGAAAACCGCCGTTGTGGCGCCGATGCCGAGCGCCATGGCAAACAATGCCACCAGCGTGAAAGCCGGCGATTTCCGAATCATGCGGGCTCCGTAAACCAGGTCGGCCGCGAGGATGTGGAAGTGTTCCCTGGGAGCGCTGAACGCTACGTCCGCGAGTGTGTCCAGCCAGACGCGCAGCCCAGGCTCGGACTGGAGGCGATCTTCGAAAAGCTGCTCCATCTGAGATCCGTACTCGTGACGGAACTCGGCGGGGTACGCGAAGAGCAACGCGCGATAGATTCTAACTGCGCTTCGGCGCCAGGCCATAAACCCTCGCTTGCTCCACCATCTCTGACAATCGTGCGGCTTCCGCCTTCACAACTTTGCGTCCGAAAGGCGTGAGCCGGTAGTATCGCCGGCGCTCGTCGTCATTTTGCGCATCCGGCCGGTCTTTGTCGCGCAGCTCGATGATTAGACCTTGCTCGAGCATGCGCTTGATGGAGCCATAGAGGGTGCCGGGGCTAAGCCGCATGCTGCCACCGGTCCGTTCGGCGACATCCTGCATGATCGAGTAGCCATGCTGGTCGCGATCCGCCAGCGCGACGAGAATGTGGAAGACTTGCGGCGTCAAAGGTAAAAGCTCGTGGACATTTGTCACGCTCTGCATTATACCGCATGACGATATAATGTCTAGCGATATAGTAGCGGAGCGGTATACTCGCTGATGTCCGTGCCCCGCATGGAAACGCAACCCGAGACCGAGGCAGCAAGCTACAGCGAAGACGGCGTCGATCTCACCATGATCCGTTGGATGCTTTCGCTCACGCCGGCTGAACGGCTTGAGGTATTGCAGGCTGCCGCGAACAGCATTATCGACATTCGTGAACAGAATGCCAAAACCTGACTATTCCCCAAAGATCAGGAGACACCAGTGGCGCACGCACCCTTGCGTGCTGCGCCGAGACTTATCTCGGCGTTGGGCGGACATCGACACGAGGTCGATGCAGCACGTAGGAGTGCGTGCGCCACGGGGCGCCTTCATGACGTTTGGTGGGCCAGCAAGCCCATGAGAACTCCCTGACCATCGCGGTTCGGCTACAAACGATCGTACTTGACTACTGGCTCTCTTCTTTACCCATGTACAACTCGCTCACCAGCTCCCGGTTATTCTCCAGCACACGATTCCTGCGGACCTTCATGGTTGGCGTCAGCTCGCCGGTTTCGATGGAAAAATCGCGTTCCAAAATGCGGAACTTGCGGATCTGCTCAAAGGGAGCAAGCTGTTTGTTCACACGCGCCACTGCTTTCTGGATCTCGGTCACCACCGGAGGAGCAACGACAACCTCGCCCGGCTCACGTCCCTTAAATGGCTCCATGCCCTTCAACGTTTCGGCGTTTGCGATGTTTATGGTCATGAGCGCGGTGACAAACGGCAGACGGTCGCCGATAAGGACCACCTGATTGACGATCGGCTCCGCCTTGAAGAGGCCCTCAATGCGCGCCGGATAAATCTTCTTGCCGTTGGAAGACACAATCAGTTCCTTCTTGCGGCCGGTGATGTAGACGTATCCGCCGGAGTCCACTTCGGCGATGTCGCCTGTATATAACCAGCCGTCGCGCAGGACTGCGGCGGTGGATGCTGGGTCCTTATAATATCCAGCGAAGAGCGTGTCGCTTTTTGCCAACAACTCGCCATCTTCCGCGAGTCGCAGCTCTACGCCCGGCAGCGCGACGCCGATACTTCCGGATTTTGGGCGGTCGAGCGGGTTGAGCGTAAGGACTCCGCCTTCGGTGAGCCCGTAGCCCTCAATCAGCGGCATGCCGATTGCGGCATAAAATCGGCCGAGCTCTTTGCCGAGTGGCGCCGCACCGGAGGCTGCGACACGAAGTCGGCCGCCCAGGCGCGCGCGGATCTTTGAGAACACCAGCCGCTCGGCAAGCTTGAGCATGTTCTGCATCCACTTTGGAACGGGCTTGCCTTCCTCGTTCAGCCGGGCGACTTCGGAGCCTATTCCGACCGCGCCGAGGAACACTTTCCTGGCGATACCGCTCTTTTTCTTGACCTCCGCATTTATGCTGGCGAAAATCCGTTCCCAGACCCGCGGTGGCGCCAGAAGAAAAGTGGGGCGAATAGTCTTCATTTCGCTCGGCAGCTTGGCGAGGCTTTCGGAAAACCAGACCGGAACGCCCATCTCAATAGGCAACAACTCAATCACCACGCGCTGCGCGATATGCGCGGAGGGAAGGAAACTGATGGTGCAGTCATTGGGAGTCAGCCGCAGTGCGATCGGTCCCATATCGACGTTAGCGACCAGCGCGGCATGCGTCGTTAGACCCATTTTGGGTTCGCCGGTGGCGCCGGAGGTGAGGTACAGAATGGCAAGGTCTTCCGGACGAACTTCGGCGCAGATCTTTTCGAAGGCCTGCGGATCGTCCGCCAGCAATTTCCGTCCTTCCGCGCGTAAGCCTTCCAAGGTGAGGACATTCTCCGCCTCTCCGGTTAGCACGATCCACTGCACTGGCAAGGGCGGCTGGCCGGCAGCTTCCATAAGCGCCAGCATGCTCTTTGCGTCTTCGACGAAGACGGCTTTAGCGTCGCTGGCGCGCAAGTTGCCGATCTGGTCCGGCAGAGGATACGTTGTGTAGAGGGCCGCTGCGATTGAGCCATTGGCCATAATGCCGAGATCGGCCACGTAGAATTCCGCGCGAGTCTCGGCGTGAATGGCAACGACATCACCTTTGCCGATGCCAAGCCGCCGCAATCCGCAGGCAATCTCCTGGACCGCGCACTTGTACTCGATCCATGAATAGGTCTGATACTTGCCCTTCCCGATTGGCTGGTGGAGCGCGGGAGCTTTTCCGTAGCGTTGGGCGGCCTGTTCCAGGACCGCATACATGGTGCGAGAGCCCATGGGATCATTCTATGTGATGACATGGTCAAAAGAGTTGGAGGTAGCGGCTCATGCCGTGCGGAAAGCGGCCGAGGTCGCGCTACGCATGCAGCCCGGCATCACCTCGGAATCCAAATCCGACCATTCTCCTGTAACGCCAGCCGATCGGGAATGTGAGCGGCTGATCGCCGGCATCTTGAGCGATGCGTTTCCTGACGACGGCATTTTGGGCGAAGAAGGGGCGCGTGCGGAATCGCGTAGCGGACGTAGATGGATTATCGATCCCATCGACGGCACGCGCGATTATCTGCGCGGAAATGCGCTCTGGGCGAATCTGATTGCGCTGGAGGTGGGGAATGAGGTGATGGTTGGGGTTGTCAATCTGCCGATGCTAGGCAGTTTGTACAAGGCCAGCCGTGAGGGCGGGGCGTATCGCAACGATTCGCGCATGCATGTGTCTTCGAAGAAAACCGTCGAAGAGTCTGTATTGTGCTATAGCCAGTTCAACCGGCCGGAACGCGTGCCGTTCAAAGCGCAGCTTCCGGATTGGATGGCGCGCTTCTGGGCGGTGCGCGATTTGGGGGGCGCGCCGGACGCGATGATGGTGGCCGCGGGCCAAGCCGAGATCTGGATCGAGCCTCGCGCGGCGGCCTGGGATTTCGCGCCCCTCAAGGTGATCGTGGAAGAAGCCGGCGCCAGGTTCCTCAACTTCGATGGCGGAAGCAGCATTCACGCGGGAAACGCCGTCGTGTTTACGCCAGGGCTGGAGGGGGAAGTGAAGCGTTTGCTCGGGCTCGGTACATAACAGGATTTTAACTTCCTCCGCCGAAACTCCACACGGCCCCACGTGCTTACAGGTATGGAGGAAGACAAAAATGAAACGGACGATTTTGACAATGGTAGCGGCCGGACTGATTGCCGGTACAACGGGGATTGGGTTCGCTGACGACATTCACCAGCGTAAGGTGAACCAGCAAGAGCGCATCGGGAACGGCGTCAAGAACGGTACTCTCCGTCCCAAAGAGACGGCCAATCTGGAGAATAAGGAAGCCAGGCTTAACCACGAGATCCATCGCGATCGCGTGCAGAACGGTGGCAATCTGACGAACAAGGAGAAGGCCCAGGTCAATCGCCAACAGAACCGTCTAAGCCGGCAAATTTACAACGACAAACACGACGGCCCTGGGAAGTAACGTCTGACTTCTACTCACTTCAGGAACAGCGACAGGCGAGCCATGGCTTCTTGGACAATCTGCTTCTCGGCGGCATAACAGATACGCACGGATCCTTCGCCGCCTGCTCCAAAAGCCACGCCGGGTGCGAGCCCGACATGGGTGTCCATGAGCAGACGTTTGCAGAAATCGAAGGAATCTGTCACCCCGGCGATTTTTGGGAACAGGTAGAACGCGCCATCCGGCTTTGGTGCGGTGACGCGCGGCATCTTGGCCAACGCGGCCAGGCAAAAGTCGCGATTTTCCCTGAGCCTTACCAGCATCTCGGCCAGCGTATTCTCGCCCCATAGCAATGCGGTTTCGGCCGCGCGCTGGGCGAAGCTGGGCGCGTGCGAAATGATGAACTCGTTGAGTTGCGCGGCTCGCGCGCACAGATCGCGCCGCGACACCAGCCAGCCCAGCCGCCAGCCCGTCATGCAGTACATCTTGGAGAACGATTGCACCACAATGACCGCATCGTCGCGAGTGGCGAGCTTCAGAATGCTCGGTGCGGGCGTGGTGGGTTTAGGTCCGGTATAGTTCAACCGTTCGTACACTTCGTCGGCCATCAGCCACAAGTTGTGGCGTCGGGTGAATTCCAGTAATTGCCGCTGCTCGTCGAGCGTAGCCACCCAGCCGAGCGGATTCGAAGGCGACGTGTACAACAACATGCGCGTGTGCGGTGTGACAGCAGCTTCGAGCGCGCCAAAATCGATTTGATAACGATCGCCCACCAGCGGATGCGCGATCTCAACCGCGGTAGCGTTGAACATGGCGACATTCGAAGCCCCATTGGGCCACGCCGGCGTCAGCACCAGCGCTTCATCGCCCGGATCGAGAACGCATCGAATTCCGACATTGAGCGCTTGCACGCCAGAGGCCGTAATGACGATTTCGCCGGCCGGATCCAGCTCGACGCCCTGCAGCTCCTGGTAATAACGCGCCAGCGCTTTGCGCAGCGACGGCAGGCCGGCGTTTTCGGTGTAGAACGTGAACCCATCCGCCATGGCCTTCTGCGCCGCGCGCTTGATATATTCAGGCGTCGGCAGATTCGATTCGCCGAAATAAAGTTTCAGTACACCATCCATCCCCATCGCGATTTCGGCCAACTCGCGGATGCGGGAGTGTGGAACGCGCAGCGCAGAGGCTGCGAGGGTAGCAGGCATGCTTTCTCTAGTTTAGATTCCTTCGAAGATTGCGGAAACAGGGGTGGAGAATCCGGGGAGCGCGATTGGATCTTCGAGTGTTTGATCCTGCTGGAACTTTCTCGACTGGCCGGAGGCGTCGAATAACCGGACGACGCGGTGTTGCGGGAAAACAACCCAGACGGACTTGCTGCCGTGAGCGAGGTATAGATCGATCTTTCTTTCCAGCGTATCGGCCGTTTCCGAGGACACAACCTCGATCGCGATGTCCGGTGCGCCTTGTAGGTGTCCCTTGGTTCCCGGCTTGACGCGAGCCAGCGAGACTACGCTCACGTCCGGAATTGGAGAGTTGTGGTCGTCCAGGCGGAACATGGATTCGCTGTACAGCTTGCCCGTCCGATTTGAAGCCAGCCAAACCACGAGGATCTCGATGAGATTCGACTTAGCTGTTTCGTGCGGATAGCCGCCATAGCTCATGGTGACAACTTCACCTCCAATGAGCTCCATGCGTTGCCCGTCCGGCTCCGCCATTTGCACGAACTCTTGGACTGTCACCATCGTCGTGGTCGCGCCCATAGTTTGATTCTACTCTCTCTGGTTGGTAAACTGCCGAACTGAATGACTATCCGAACCGCAACGCCCGAAGACGCAGAGATCTGTGGGCAGATATGTTATGACGCCTTCTACAAAATCAGCACGGATCACAATTTCCCACCCGATTTTCCGGCGCCCAGCGTGGCTGCTGATATCCTGCGGGGCGCATTCTCGCATCCTGGTTTCTATTGTGTGGTTGCGGAACAGGATGGACGGATTGTCGGCAGCAACTGTCTGGACGAGCGAGACTCCATTGCAGGCCTTGGACCGATTACCGTGGATCCGGCCATCCAAAATGCACGCGTGGGCCGGCAACTCATGGAGACTGTGCTAGACAGGGCTGCGTCGCGCAATTTTGCCGGGGTTCGCCTACTGCAGGCTGCGTTCCACAATCGTTCGTTGTCCCTGTACACGAAGCTCGGCTTCGTGGCGCGCGAGCCACTTTCGGTGATGCAGGGGCCCGCAATCGGAAAGCGGGTGGACGGCTGTACGGTGCGTCCGGCGCAACTGTCAGATTTGGACGAGTGCAATCGCGTATGCCGGAATGTTCACGGCCATGCTCGCGGTGGACAACTGAAGGACGCGATCAATCATGCAACCGCGACCGTTGTAGAGCGCGGCGGAAAGATCACCGGATACGCAACAGCGTTGGCGTTCTTCGGACACACCGTAGCGGAAACGAATCCGGACCTTCAGGCGCTGATCAGTTCCTCGCCAAGCTTTGGCGGGCCGGGTATTTTGGTGCCAACCCGCAATGCGGAATTATTTCGCTGGTGCCTGGAGAGCGGCCTCCGCGTGGTGCAACCGATGACTTTGATGACGATTGGGTTGTATAACGAACCAGCCGGCGCCTATCTGCCATCCATCCTCTACTAGCAGCGGCGGTATTCGACCGCGAGAGGATGAGATAATCCATAGAACCGCGCCAGCGAGAACACGCCGGTCACGCGGATAGGAGATAAGAAATGACTATATTGCAAGTGGCTTTGGTATTCGCTGGACTTGCGGGAATAACGCAATCCGCATGGAGCCAGCAGACTAGCACGTCCCAGCGCGGCATCCTGGGGTATTTGGACTCCCGAACAGGCGCGTTCAGGCCTTTGGTGCAAGCCTCCGCGGAGGGCGAACAAGCTAAGGCTGCAACTGCGTCCCCCACGACCGGCAAGCTGGTCTTTGTCTTCAGTATCACCATAGCGTCAACGCTGGCAACGTCCGAGACAATCACCTGCAGTGGCAACGCGAGTGTCATCGAAATCGCCAACGGCACCGCCCTCACAATCGAAGAAGCGGCGACGGTCATGGCAACGCGCTCCGGATCGAAGGCAAGCTGCACCGTGACGATACCTTACTCATGGTCGCTGACATTCGCCAGCACAGATACCGTGGGGCTACAGTACACCATCACAGCCGGTTCCACGGCGGTTGTCGCGCGCTTGAGTCTTCAGTCTCTTCCAAGCATCAAGATCCCGGCCAGCGGGTCGACCACCACGCAGGATATCAGCGCGACAATCTGATTTTTTTGAACGTAGTCACCGCCGGCGGCCCCTGGCGGCCACCAGTTCTTCTATCTGGACCAGCTCTGTCGGATACTCGCGCGTATAGCAGGCGTAGCAGTATTCTTTGTTGTTGTCAGCGACGGCGCGGCGTAGGGAATCGAGCGAGAGATAGGCGAGCGAGTCGGCTTCCACGTACTCGCGGATCTCCTCAATGGAATGATTGGCCGCGATCAGCTCATTCTCGCGCGGAGTGTCCACGCCGTAGAAGCAGGGGGAAATGGTAGGCGGGCACGAAATCCGCATGTGAACTTCGGTGGCGCCGGCGTTGCGCACCATGCGGACAATCTTGCGGCTAGTGGTTCCCCTCACCAGCGAATCGTCCACCAGGATCACGCGCTTGCCTTCCAACAGGTGACGCACCGGATTCAACTTCAGCTTCACGCCAAAATCGCGAATGGCTTGCGACGGTTCAATGAACGTGCGGCCCACATAGTGATTGCGGATCAGCGCCTGACGGAAGGGAATGCCGGATTCGGAGGCATAACCGATCGCGGCCGCGACTCCGGAATCAGGCACCGGAACCACGACATCGGCATCCACACCGGATTCCTGCGCGAGCAACCGGCCCAGATTCTCGCGCGATTCCTGCACCGGGCGCCCGAACACGATAGAATCCGGACGCGAGAAATAGACGTGCTCGAAAACGCATTGCGCGTGCGGGCCTTCGGGGGCGAAACGCTCGCGCGTCATTCCCTCGGGACCAATGCAGACCATTTCGCCGGGCTCGACATCGTTGACATATTCCGCGTTGATCAGGTCGAAGGCGCAGGTTTCCGAAGCGAAGACGTACGCCTTGCCGTTGTCCATTTGCAATTCGCCAAAAGCGAGCGGCCGGAAGCCGTGCGGATCGCGGGCGACGATCACGCGGTCTCGCGCCAGAAACACCAATGAAAACGCCCCGTCCAATTGCAGTAGAGCTTCGCGCAGCGCGCCAGCCAGCGTTCGCTCGCGCGATCGGGCCACCAGGTGCAAAATCACTTCGGTGTCGCTGGAGGCCTGGAAGATGGACCCCTCGCGCTCCAACTCACGCCGCAGATCGCCCGCATTGGTGATGTTGCCGTTGTGAGCAACCGCAATCTGCCCCTTGTTGCAGGCCACTGAGAATGGCTGCGCGTTCAGCAGCACCGTATCGCCGGCCGTGGAATAGCGCGTGTGCCCGATGGCCAGATCGCCCGGCAAGCACGCGATTTGTTCCGGCGTGAAAATATCCGCGACATGTCCCATCGATTTGTAACAACGGATCTCGCGGCGGTCGCTGGTGGCTATACCGGCGCTCTCCTGTCCACGATGCTGCAGTGCGTACAAGCCAAGATAGGTCAGGTTGGATGCTTCCGGATGTCCGTAAATTGCGAACACGCCACACTCCTCGTGCAGTTTGTCATCAAAGGGGTAGGTGGTGGGCGGTAGCGTCAGGAAATTACGTTGGTTCATTGTTGATGCAGCATTTGCTCCAGCGATGTTTCCCACGGTCGACGAAGCTCATCAAGACTGCAATCCACAAGTGTTTTCGAATCGCAATCAATCCGTAACCGCTCTTTCATCGTAACACCGATGCGCACCGCTTCGACACGATTTTTTTGCGCGATCGCCAGAACATTTTCGGCCTCAGATGTTGAGAGCAGGATACGCGACGGTGCTTCATGGAACAACAGGAATTCGGCGCGCGTTCCGGCTGGGACTTCGATCCGCGCTCCTACGCCGGCCGGCCCAAAACTAGCTTCCGCGAGCGCCACGGCTAAGCCACCGTCGCTCAAATCGTGCGCGGATTCGGCCAGCCCCGCGCCGACGATCTCCCGTATCGCCTGGTGAACGCGTTTCTCGTAATCCATATCGAGTGCGGGTGGCAGGCCCCACATGGATTGAAGGACCACTTTGACGTATTGGGTCCCACCGAAATGCAATTCGTCCGACGCGCCGAATCCGCCCAGAAGAATGACGGCACGATCCGGCTCGCGGAAATGAATCGGCGTCGGATGCGCGGTCTTCATCAGTCCAACCACGCCCATCACTGGGCTTGGAAAAATCGGCTCGCCCAGCGTCTCGTTGTAAAGACTCACGTTGCCGCCAGTGATGGGCGTTTCGAAAAACTCGCAGGCTTCGGACATTCCTTCGATGGATTCCACGAGCTGCGCCATGATCTCCGGACGCTCTGGGTTGCCGAAGTTGAGATTGTTAGTGGCGGCCACCGGGAGCGCGCCGGCGGTGGAAAGATTGCGGCAGCATTCGGCCACAATCAGCTTGGCGCCTTCGCGTGGATCGAGGGCGCAGTAGCGGCCGTTGCCATCGAGCGAAATCGCGATAGACGTTCCCGTTTCCTTGATGCGCACGATGGCTGCGTCTGCGCCTGGGCCCGCCAGCGTGTTGCTGCGCACCAAGTAATCATATTGTTCCCAGATCCAGCGCTTGGAGCAGATGTCGGCGGAGGAAAGCAGCGCGATAAGATCCTGTTCAACAGACCGCGATGGAGGAATCGGAATAGGAGGCGAGAGCGGCGCCGGACGGTACGGCTTGGTGTGCGGACGATCGTAGAGCGGAGCCTCATCCGCGAGCGCGCGGTTCGAAATTTCAGCCACCACCTGGCCATGATCCTTCACGCGCAGCTTTCCGTCGGCGGTGACTTTTCCGATGGTGACCGCGTCCAGCCCCCATTTGCGGAATACCTGAAACACTTCCTCTTCGCGTCCGCGCTCGGCGACGATCAACATTCGCTCCTGCGATTCCGAGAGCATGATCTCGTAAGGAGTCATGCCGGTCTCGCGCTGCGGAACATATTGCAAGTCGATCTCGACGCCGGTTTCCGCGCGGCTGCCCATCTCGCAAGTGGAACAGGTCAACCCCGCCGCGCCCATATCCTGGATGCCGACGATGGCGCCGGTGCGCATGGCTTCCAGGCATGCTTCGAGCAAAAGCTTCTCAAGAAACGGATCGCCCACCTGCACGTTGGGCCGCTTCTGTTTCGATTCCTCGGTAAACTCGGCCGATGCCATGGAAGCGCCGTGAATCCCGTCGCGGCCGGTTTTCGCGCCCACGTAGATGACGGGATTCCCGATGCCTTTGGCCTTCCCGTAGAACACTTCGTCCTTCTTAAAGACACCCAGCGCGAACACATTCACCAGCGGATTGCCGTTGTAGCATTCTTCGAAAACGCATTCGCCGCCCACGGTGGGCACGCCGAAACAATTGCCGTAATGCGCGATGCCGGAAACCACGCCTTCGAGAATTCTTCGATTCCGCGCGTGATGGAGTGGGCCGAAGCGCAGGGCATCTAATACCGCTATCGGTCGCGCACCCATGGTGAAAATGTCGCGAAGAATGCCACCTACGCCGGTTGCGGCGCCCTGAAACGGCTCAATGAAGCTGGGATGATTGTGCGATTCGATCTTGAACGCAATGGCGTAACCGTCGCCGATGTCGATGATGCCGGC
>PMUN01000045.1:27115-41804 GCA_003166875.1 Bryobacterales bacterium
ACCATGGATTCAAAAATTACCAGGCCGTCCGTCGAACCCATCAGCGGCTCGGTGACGTCCTCGGGATGCGGCATCAAACCCATCACATTGCGGCCCTCGTTCAGGATGCCCGCGATGTCGCGCAGCGATCCATTCGGATTTTCCAGATACCGCAGCACCACGCGATCCTCGGCTTCCAATTGATCGAGCGTGCGTTCGTCGGCGATATAGCAGCCCTCGCCATGCGCGATCGGAAAAACTACGCGCTGGCCTTTCGCCGCCCGGCACGTGAAGGGCGAGTTGGTGGTTTCCACACGCAGCGGCACCTGTTTGCAGATGAACTTCAGCCCTCGATTGCGGATCAGAGCGCCCGGCAGGAGTCCCGCTTCCACCAGGATTTGGAATCCATTGCAGATGCCGAGAACCAGCCCGCCGTCAGCAGCGAACTTGCGCACGCTTTGCATCACCGGTGAGAATTTTGCAATGGCGCCGCAGCGTAGATAGTCGCCATAGGAGAAACCGCCCGGAAGGATTAAGGCGTCGACATTGCCCAAATTGGTGGAATCGTGCCAGATGAACTCGGCATCCTGTCCGAGGATTTTGGAGACAGCAAACCACGCGTCATGTTCGCGATTGCTGCCAGGGAAGACAACGACACCGAACTTCATCGGTAAATTAGATTGTAGCTCAGCGTGAGCCATACGCGTCCAGACTTTTGGCGCACTGCCCGCGTCCAAACAAACGATGACTTCCGGTAAAATTGCGGCCCTGGTGTTGGGGCTCGCCCTGGATGGCGCCACAACCTCGGCACAGAGCTTCGATAACAGCGCAGATGGTAATCTCTTCGGCGATTACTTCGTTCGCGAAGTAATGCTATCGAACGTCGATCAGAACACGAGCGCCGTGGGACGCGCCCGGAGCATCGCCGGAACCATCACGTTCGACGGCCAGGGCAACTATTCGTTTTCAGGAACGCTGATGGATTCTTCGGCCGGTCAGACATCCACCATCACAGGCCAAATCGGCACATATGACCTTGCCGCGAATGGATTGTGCGCGATTGCCGACCTGATTGACAACACGCAGACCGATTTCGGCGCAACCGGATTAGTCCGAACTGCCGGACTGCCCTCAATCGTTGCCAGCGCCACCGAAGGTCCTCAGAAGAATATTTTCGTCGCGATACCCGCGGGATCGTCCATAACCACTGCAAGCTTGCAGGGAACGTACAAGTTCGCATTCATCGATTTTCTAGAAGGTAATGCATCGTTGCTGCGGGACGGCTACTTCACGCTCACTACCGCGGGGGATGGAAACTTCGGCAACGTTTCTGTCACGGGCGCAATGGCGAACTTGGGCAGCATGAACACTACTCAGACTCTCGCGAATGTCACCTACAACATTACGAACGAAGAAGGGAGCGGAACCATCACGTTTCCACCTTTGCCGTCGTTATCCACGCTGGTCACCGGCCAGAAGGATTTCTTCATTTCGGCGGATGGATCTATCATTCTCGCGGGAGAGCCCAGCGGGTTCGACCTGATGATTGGTATTCCCGCTCTCACCGGGGTGGCCGCCAACAGTTTGTATCAAGGAACGTATTTCACCGCTGGATTAGAAAACGACGCATCCCAGGTGGCGAGCGGCCAGAACGGTATTGATGCTTTTTCCGGATCAATTTTCTCGCTTGGGCAAGGAACTTCGGTGGCGCACCGTCGGCTGGCCACTTTTGATAACTCCACCATCGATTACACGTATGCGCCCGCGCCCTATAACCTAACCTCCGATGGCACGTTTAATGACGGCCTTATTCTCGGCATGTTCGGCGACGGCGGGCAGGCCTTTCTCGAAGTGGGCACCGGCACGTTTTATTCCCTGACGCCTGGGCTCGGCGCGGAGTACACGGGGTCGAACCCATTTCTCGATCCACTCAAAGTATGGAACGCAGCCAATTTGGCGCCCATCACGAATGCAGTAGCGCCGGGCGAGTTCGTTTCGCTATTCGGATCGGGGCTATGCTCGGTCACCGAAGGAGCGCCCAGCCTTCCGCTCCCCACTACTTTAGGGAACGTGCAGGTATCCGTAAATGGCGTTTTTGCGCCAATCAGCTACGTGAGTCCAAACCAGATCAACATTTTGGTTCCCTACGAGATTTCAGGAGGTTACGCAACATTTCAGGTGAGCAGTGGTTTGGGGCTTTCGAATGCGGTGACGTTATATGAACGGGACACAGCATCCGGGGTTTTCACTTCCACCGCAGGAGGATTCGCGCCAGGCGTTGGTCCGGCAGCGGCGCTGCACGCGGATTTCTCACCTGTGACCCAGAGTGACCCCGCCAGGGTGGGCGAGACATTGCAGCTTTATGTAACCGGACTTGGCGCCGTGAATCCGGCCGTCGCGGATGGAGCCGCGGCTCTTGTAAAGCCCTTGAGCCTGGTGGTCGCCGATATCGGTGTCTTTGTGGACGGACAAAACGCCACCGTCACGTTCAAGGGTCTAGCGCCGGGCTTCGCTGGCCTGTATCAAGTAAATTTCGTGGTGCCGAGCGGCGTTTCGTCGGGGCAACTGGTGGGGCTCTCGGTTTCTACGCCGGATGCACTCACGAATGAGGCGAAGCTATATATCCAGTAACGAGTTCTACGCGACCACCTGCTCGATGAGATTGGAGGCGGCGGCGATGCCCTTGATGTCTTCATCATTCACTCCGAATCGCCGCTTCAGATATTGCGGATCGTTGTAACTCAGCCAAACACTGCCGTCCGAATCCTGCCAAGCCAGCGCCTTTATTGGCAAGTCGATGGCCGACGTGGGAGCGGCCAGCATCAAGGGAGTGCCTCCCTTGGGATTCCCGAAAATCAGCACCTGAGTGGGCGGCATTTTCATTCCCACTTTCTCGGCCTCACCGCTGTGGTCTACGCGCGCGAAAACCGTGATGCCCTTGGATCGAAGGATCGCTTCCAGCCGGTCGAGAGTTTCCGGAACCGAAAACTTGCTTGGCTTGCTGATGATTCCATCACCTGATTTCATGGCTTCCCAAGTATATTGCCATGGCAAGGCCGGCCGCTGCCAACAGCAGAGCGACAACCAAGGCCAGCGCGGAAGGACGCCCCACCACAGGTGTTCCTTCGTTGAGCCGTCTGATGAACCGCACGTGGTTGATCGACGCCAGGATATTGACGGCCACGCCGATCACGATTAGTCCGGTGCCGACCGGAACAGACAAACCCGATAGGTCCGCTGTGGAAACAACGCGCATCGAGGCCAGCTCGCGAAGAAAAAGGCCGAATCGCGCCACCACGAAGCCGAAGCCCATGAGCGCAAGGCCGGTGCGTATCCAGGCGAGAAATGTGCGCTCCACTGCGAGATAAACTCGTGGATCGCGGTTGTCGTCGGTGCTTGGCATTGAAGGTACGGTCAATCCATAGTATCCAGAAAAATAGCAACAACCGGTCGCTTACGCTCGCGGCTCGGAAAGATGTTACCGAACCGCGACCGTGAGGGAGTCGGTGCCTTGCGGCGATTCTTCACGGAGCTGAGACTGAGTAAGGGCAGCGTCGGTCTAAACTGAAAGCATGCGGGTCGCTGTGTCGCTATTGGCCGCGCTGGCGGTCTTCGCCGCCACTACTGACGACCTTCACAAAGCGGTCCGAGCCGGCGACACCGAGAGTGTCCGAGCGCTGCTCAAGCAAGGCGTTTCCGTGAATGCCGCCGATCCGCTGGGCGGTACAGTATTGCACGACGCCGTGTGGGCCGGCGACAAAGAGATCGTCGCGCTGCTCATTGAAGCCGGCGCCGACGTCAATGCCCGCCATTCCGAGGCTGGTTCCACGCCGCTACATTACGCCATCATCACCAACCACGTCGAGATCGCGGAAATGCTGATCGCGCACGGCGCCGATATCCAGGCTCCCTATCGCGGCGGTGCAACCGCACTTCATTTGGCCGCGAATCGAGGCAATCGAGCCATGCTGGAACTCTTGCTCGCGCACGGAGCCCGAGTCAATAGCAAAGACGCGAGCGGCGCTACGCCACTCGATGAGGCGGCTTGGAAGGGACAAGCCGAAGCGGCGCAAATCCTGCTCAGCCATGGCGCGAACGTCAGTTCCAGGAATCCTGAAACCGGAATGACTCCACTGCATGAGGCCGCCTCGAAGGGACAAGTGGATGTGGTGAAGGTATTGCTCACGGCCGGAGCCGATCTGAACGCCCGCGACACCGCAGGCGCCACGCCGCTCGACGAAGCTCTGCACTACCGCCAGACAAATGTGGTCGAAGTGTTACTTCGGGCGGGTGCACGGCGCCCCGGCGAGGATCTATCCGCGCCGGCTGCGCTCCACGAGGCGATCCTGCATGGCCAGCTGGATATTGTAGGCGTTCTGCTGGATACAGGCGCCGATCCCAATCGAGCCGGCCCGGAAGGGTCGACACCGCTCGACGACGCCTGTCTCAAGGGGCAGAAGGGGATTGCCGCGACACTTCTGGCCCACGGCGCGCGCGTGAACGTCCGGAATAAATCCGGCGCCACCCCTTTGCATACTGCCGCTTTGGGTGGCGACGCCGAAGTAGTAAAGCTGTTGCTGGATCACGGCGCGGAGATCAACGCTAGGGACCAGGAGTCCGGCGCCACGCCGCTCTCCTACGCGGCTTCATTGGGCCGAGCTGAGGTGGTGGATCTGCTGCTCACCCGAGGTGCGGATGCGACGCTGAAAAACACCCGCGGCCAGACCCCGCTCGATCTGGCTGAGCAGAACGACCAGAAAGAGATCAGCGAGCTAATCCGCCGGCATGTTCCGCATGAATAAATGCGCGGAAACCGGAATGGGCAACCGCCGCCAACGGCAAGCGGGCGCGCTCCGGCACAGAATTCCAAAGCCGCTGCTCGCCGCAATCTGCTGCGCGTTGGCGTCAGTCGTCGCGCAAGTGCCGCCGGAGGTTCAGATCCGTAGCGCCGCGTGGTTTCCACCGGACCTGGTGATCTCAACCGATGCCAATTTGGTGGAACTGATCGCCACCGTGCGCGACCGCCGAGACCACCCGATTGGCGGCTTGCACGCCACCGATTTCGAAGTCCTGGATAACGGCCAGCCGCGCGAGATCACGTTTTTCTCTGAGAAGAGGGCGCAGCCAGCCGGCAGTGCTGCGCCAGCCTTAGCGGCCAAACCGTCCGGCGCGGCCTCGCCCTCTGTGCCGCCGCCCGAACCGCGATCCATAGCACTGTTTTTCGATGACGCGCACGCCTCGATGCTGGGTGTGCGGAAGTCGGCCGAGGGAGCTGAACGGCTGATCGCGAACACTCTGGCGCCTAGCGATCTGGTGGGGATCTTCACCTCCTCGGGAACCGTGACGGTGGACTTCACCAGCGACCGCAACCTACTCTTGGCGGCGCTCGCACGCATGGAGGCCCATCCGCTCAGTGGCGTACACGCCACCACCATGTGCCCCAGGCTCGGGCCGTCGGAGGCGTACATCATCGCGCAGCATCTGGACCTCGACATCGAAAACGCTGCTGTGGAGGAAGCCGTCAGTTGCAACTGTCCTGTTGTGTCACCGGGATGTACCTCCGCGCAGCGAGAAATAGTAAGAAGCACAGCGTGGAACGTTTGGCAGCAATACGAGTATCAATCCACCACCGCGTTGGACGCGTTCCTCATTGTGATCCGTCACCTGGCCGCGGCACCGGGCGAGCGGGTGTTGATTCTGATGTCGCCCGGCTTCCCGACCGGCGGCATGGAGGACCGGACCAGCGCCTTGACGGACGCCGCGCTGCGCGCGAACATCCGGATCGGCGCGGTGAATTCCGAGGGCCTCGTGACCGATCGCCTGTTGGCACGCAAACTGTTCGTGCTTTCCGGATTTATGGCCGACGCTGCCAAATCCACCGGTGGAAAATACCTGCACGACACCAATGACTGGGCGGGTAGCCTTCGAGCGCTGGTCGCAGTTCCCGAAGTGTCCTACGTGTTGGGCTTTTCCCCGCCGGGAGATCCCGATGGAAAATACCATCCGTTGAAGACGCGGGTTCGCGGAAACACCGGATACCGCGTGGACTCGCGGACGGGTTACTACGCCGCGGCGGGCGCGAGCGAGCGCGAAACCGCGCAACAGCGGATCGACCGTATCGCAATGTCCGGCGCCGACATCAAGGATTTCCCCGTCACGCTGCACGTGCAGCAAGAAAGCCAAGCGGGCTTGAACGTCACAATCGCGGTCGAGGCCGCCGGTCTTCAGTTCCCCGAAAAAGAGGGGCGGCGAGTGCAGGAGCTGACCTTTCTGACGGTGCTCGAAGACGCAGAAGGCAATTTCGTCGCCGGGAAGCAGTCCGTGATGGACATGGTGCTGACGCCCGAGACACTTACCAAGCTCCAACGAGAAGGTGTCCGGGCAGCCGTGGCGTTCCCGGTCCCGCAACGAGGCTCTTATCGCGTGCGGGCGGTGGTCCGCGAGGTGGTGCAGAATCGTGTTTGGGCCTCCGGCGTGCCTATCGAGGTCCGGTAGACGGAGCGCCCCGCCTATTTATATGTGTCCTTCGATTTGATCAGAATCGCAGAAATCTCCACTACCGCGCGGCTGGGGAACTTCATAAAAATGATCCGATATCGGGAAAGCTGCTTTTGGGCTTCGCGGGAAAAGTTCAACGCGAAAGCGCATGTTTCACAGCGCGCCAGGGTTTCGAGTCTCCGCGTTTTAGCTGGGCCTCACCCCGGCGCACAAGTTTCGCCTCGGCAGGCGTCAAAGTGTCGTCGGGATCGACCGTTCGCTTGGCCTTAATCAGGACGCCGTTCTTTTGCTCAGTGAACGCCACAAAGTCCCCGGCCCGGAGGTTCAGGGTTTCGAGGATATCCCTCGGGATTACCACCTGGCGGCGCTGGCCAACACGGCCTATCCGCTCTTGCGTTGTCGGGGTTGCCTTCATGGTAAGTACTATAGATTCGTTTTCAGTGTAGGAGTATTCCTGGCCCTCGTCAAACACCGCTCCCTGCCACCCCCAAAACCTGGTGCGCCTCATCCCTAAAGCCTTTCACCTAGATGCCGATATAGCACCTAGGTTGCAATTAACGGAAATATCTCCCGAACTCGCCGACGCCGCCGACGTCCTGAGCGATCAGCTACGCGTTCATTTGCAGCGCCTCGCGGTCTTTCTGCTACCGCATGTGGAAACTCTGGATCGCCGCTTCCTTGCCAAGCTCAAGCAGCGGCAGCTTGAACCCAAGCAATTCGAAACCAAGATCCGTACCGCGCTGGCTTCGCTGACTCCGGGCGCGGCGGCGAGAATTTTGGCGAGCGGCCAAGCCCCGCTCAAGTTCATCGAGCAAGTGGAATACAACGGCCGGCGCCTGGCCAAGTTGAATCTCCCGCCCAGCAGCATCGTCGAGGCACTGCAAGAGTACGACCGCTTGCTCACTCCCATGCTTCGCAAATTGCTCCCCAACGAGTACGCGAACTTCCAATGGGTCCGCGAGCAGCTTCATTTTTGCGTGATTCTCACGCTGAACAACGCGTATTATCAGGTTCGCGAAGCGGAGACCCAAGCCTTCTATGAACTGTTCCGGGTGGAATTGGAATCGCGCAACCTGGATGATCTGCTCGGCCGGTTTCTCGAAACGCTGGTCCACGTTTGTCATGCGGATGCCGGCCATCTCTACCTTTTGAACGACAAGCGGAGCGCATGGGTGCTGCGCGCCAAGGCTGAATCACCCGGCGCGTTGCGGCCCACGCTGGTCGAGGTCCGCAACCGTCCCAACATGGTTGGCATGCTGTCCAAATCCCGGCAAATCGATCCTCGAAACGGGGCGGGGCATGTGTTGCTCGAGCCTGGCTGGAAAGATAAGTTCCAAATGTGCTGGTCCATTCCGCTGGCCGCGAAGGGCCGCACCGCGGGTGTGATGCAGTTCGCGTTTTCGAAGCCCTATGAATGGTTGCCCCGCGAGCAGGAGCTGCTGGCCGCGGCCGCAGAGCGCTGTTTAATGGCCGCCGAGAAGGCTCGCTTGATGGAAGACCTGGCCGCCAGCGAAGAGCAGATCCGGCAACTGGCCGAGCATATGCTGCACGTCGAGGAGATGGAACGCCGCCGGATCAGCCGCGAGCTCCACGATGAAGCCGGACAATCCTTGCTCTGCATCCGGCTGCAGATGGAACTTCTGGAACAGGCTCTGCCTGCGGAACATACCGAGTGGATCAGCAAACTGAAAGAGGCTCGCGATCTCACCGAGAGAACCATCCTTGAGATGCGCCGCCTGATCGCGGCTCTGAGCCCGGCCGTTCTGGAGCAGTTGGGTTTGGGAGCCGCCCTGCGCCAACTGGTGAATCGCTTCCGGCGATTGCATCCCAGCCGCGTCCGGCTGCTGCTGACTCGCCTGCGCCGGCTGCCGCAATATACAGAAATCATTGTGTATAGGCTGGTTCAGGAATGCTGCAACAATATTGCCAAGCATTCGGGCGCAACTAGCGTAAACATTTCCGTGAGTTCCGCCGATGGATGGGTGAGACTGGCCGTTGAGGACAACGGAGTCGGATTTAATGTAGAGGAAGCGCTGGCCCGGAAAGATTCGTTCGGACTTTCTGGCATGAGAGAGCGCGTTGCCCTGCTGGGCGGCAGGTTTGAGGTACATAGCTACCTCAGAAATGGGTCAAGAAGTGGGATCAGAACGGGGAAGGCCTCGTTAGATGGTAAGAGAAGGAGCCGGGGGACCAAGATTTCGATCACCCTCCCGGTCGCCAAGGAGCCGCCGGCATTTAACTTAAACGAACCGATCGCCGCTAAACCGATCGGGAAGACCTTGCGGAGGACGAAAATCCTCGAAGCGCGCGGCGCCTTCTCGACAGGTAGGCGGGAGGCTGAAGCTTAGGAAAGGGATTTGAAGAAAAGAATCGGGCACACGTTATGGCAAAGACTCGCATCATGTTGGCGGATGACCACACGCTCTTTCGTCAAGGTATCAGAACGCTAATATCCGCGGAATCGGATATGGAAGTAGTAGGGGAAGCTTCAAATGGCGGCGATGCCGTGGAAAAAGCTGCCGAAGTACGTCCGGATGTAGTGCTGATGGACATTGGCATGCCAGGTCTCAGCAGCTTCGAAGCAACCCGTCAAATCAAGAAGAACCGGCCCGAAGCCAAAGTGCTGTTTCTCACCATGTATGACGACGAGGATTACCTGGTGGAGGGTATGGAAGTGGGCGCCAGCGGCTACGTTCTAAAGGACAGCCCATCGGCCCAACTGGTTGCGGCTGTGCGCGACATCTGCCGCGGCGGAAGCTACTTGAGCCCGCGCATGCTGTCCCAACTGGTGGACGATTTCCGTTCCAGGATCAAATCGGCCAATCGCTTGCCTCGTTTCGCCACCCTAACAACCCGCGAGCGCGAGGTGCTCAAAATGCTCGCCGAAGGCAATTCGGTGAAAGAAATCGCCTGCGACCTGAACCTCAGCGTCAAAACCGTGGAAGCGCACAAGTTCAACCTGATGCGGAAGCTGGACATCCACAATAAGGCACAGTTGGTCCAGTACGCCATACAGAAGAAGATCATCAAAATTCCTAACCTCGTCTGATTCCGGTTCATCGGTTCTTCGGTTCCTCGGTTCAATCGCCTTCGCGCCTAGGCAACCGATGAGCTTGCAAGCTACCGAACCGAAGAACTGAAGAACCGAAGAACCGATGAACCGGTTATTCTTGGATAGTGGACCGCAGCATCCTGACGGTACCGATCCAGCGCATCGAAGACGGTTCTGTCAATCCGGTTCAA
Source organism: Bryobacterales bacterium (assembly GCA_003166875.1). Taxonomy (GTDB): domain Bacteria; phylum Acidobacteriota; class Terriglobia; order Bryobacterales; family Bryobacteraceae; genus Palsa-89. The sequence goes on from PMUN01000045.1 coordinate 36,836, forward strand.
GATCTGCTTGCCGTTGAAGAACCCCTCGAAATCCGCATCGGCCCCAAAACCATCTCGCTCACCATGCGAACCCCCGGTCACGACTTCGAACTGGCCGCCGGATTCCTTTTCACCGAGGGTATTCTCACGGGATTCCAGCAGATCCACAAAATTCGCCGCTCCGAGACCAGCGCGAATCCACGGCAGGCCGGCAACTCGGTAACCGTCGAACTTAACCCGGACGTCGAGGTGGATTACGAACGGCTCCAGCGCCATTTCTACACCACGTCGAGTTGCGGGGTCTGCGGCAAAGCCTCCATTGAAGCGCTCGAAACGCAGGGCTGCCCGGTACTGCCCCGGAATTCCCCGGTGGTGTCTTCCGCGGTGATCCATCGTCTACCAGAGGCACTCCGGCGCGAACAAGCCGTGTTCGAACGTACCGGAGGGCTGCATGCCGCGGCGCTGTTCGATGCAAAAGGCAACCTGGTGCTGCTGCGCGAGGATGTCGGCCGGCACAACGCGGTGGACAAATTGATCGGCGCCGAGATGCTCCGCGGCCACACCCCGCTCCACGACAAATTGCTGCTGGTGAGCGGCCGCGCTAGCTTTGAATTGGTGCAGAAGGCTCTCATGGCCGGAATCCCGATTCTTGCCGCTGTGGGCGCCCCGTCCAGCCTGGCTGTCGAAACCGCCCAGCGCTTCAATATGACCCTACTCGGCTTCGTGCGTGACCGCCGGTTTAACATTTATTCAGGAGCTTCGAGAATCCAATGAAACTGCGTTTGCATGGAAACTCGCTGCGGCTGCGGCTCAACCAAGCCGACGTCGCCCAGTTCAGCAAGACTGGTTACGTCGAGGAAAGCATCGAATTTGGCCCGGGCTCGAGCCTCTGCTACATCCTCGAATCGTCGTCGAAGATTACCTCTCCGAAAGCCATCTACCAGAACGGTGAGTTGCGAGTTCAGATCTCCTGCGCAGCATTGCACGATTGGGTCACCACCGACCGCGTCGGCATCTCCGGCGAACAAACGCTCGCGAACGGCAAGCCGCTCTCCATTCTGATCGAAAAGGACTTCAAGTGCATGCACGCCGACGAGACGGACGCCGACGCCTACCCGAATCCGATGGAACTCGGTGCCAGGGGCTAGGGAACTGATAGAATTTAAAGCGACTACTTCCAACTGGGGAGGGGCTTGTCCATGTTCCGTTTAGACGCTGATCGCCCCGTCGAGTTCTGCGATGGCTTGCGCAGGCGGGACTTCCTNNCTCCAGGCGCAAGGCGCGGTGGATAGCGAAAAGAAGGACGTCAACTGCATTCACCTGATGCTGGTCGGCGGTCCGTCGCAACTCGATACATGGGACCCCAAACCGAACGCCCCTATCGAGATCCGCGGCCCGTACAAGGCCATCAATACCAACGTATCGGGCATCCAGATCTCGGAAAATTTCCCGCGCATGGCGAAACACGCCGACAAGTATGCGCTGATCCGAAGCTGCTACCACACCGCCGCTGCCGTGCATGACACCGGCCATCAGATGATGCAGACTGGCCGATTGTTCCAGGGCGGAATCGAATACCCTAACTTCGGTTGCGTGCTGGGGAAGCTCAAAGGGTCGAAAGGCGACGTCCCGCCCTACGTGCTGATGCCCCGCCCCATCGGAAACACCGGCGGCAACATGCCGCACGGCCAAAATGCTGGATTCCTCGGCAAGGGTTTCGATCCGTTTGTCTTGAACGCCGACCCGGCCGACCCGAACTTTAAAGTCCCGGATATGCTGCCGCCGGACTATCTGACCGCTCTTCGCGTGGATCGCCGCCGCGACTGGCGAGAGATGATCGACAAGTCGGTCAGCATGTTCGAAACGTCGCAGGACGCGCGGTTGCTGGATTCCACGTTCCATCAGGCCTATACTCTGATGTCCTCGGCGAAAGCACGCGAAGCGTTTGAGCTGCACAAAGAGCCTCAGGACGTTCGAGAGAAATATGGAATGAACCGCTTCGGACAAAGCTGTTTGTTGGCGCGCCGGCTGATCGAAGCTGGCGTGCGCTTCGTCACCATCAATATGTTCGAAACCGTGTTCGACGAGATAACATGGGACATCCACGGCTCAAAACCGTTCAGCCCCATCAGTTGCTATCGGGATCTGGTGGGCCCGATGTTCGACATGGCTTACAGCTCTTTGCTTGTGGAACTGAGCGAGCGTGGGTTGCTCGATAAAACCATGGTGCTTGCCACGGGCGAGTTCGGACGCACGCCCAAAGTGAACCCCGCCGGTGGCCGCGATCATTGGCCGCAATGCTGGACCATTCTCATGGCCGGCGGCGGAATCAAAGGCGGACAAGTGATAGGCGCATCCGACGAAATCGGAGGCGCCCCCCGTGACCGCCCAACGACGCCCGGTCAAGTCGCCGCCACGGTCTTCAGCGGCCTCGGAATCGACCTGGCCACCGAACTCCCCGGCGCAGGCGGCCGGCCAATCCCGCTAGTGGATCGCGGAACAGAACCAATCTCGGAGCTCCTGGCATGAAGCTATCCGTGTTCATCCGTGTCCATCCGTGGCTAATAATCACCCTCCCGGTCGCAGCCCAAACGCTGACCGTCCTCCCACCCGCAGTCAACCTATCGACCCCCGAATCCCGGCAGCAACTAATCGCCGAAGCGATAGTGGCGAACCACCAGGAAGATTGGACCGCGAAAGTGAAATGGTCCAGCTCCAATCCGCAAGTCGCGACAGTCGATTCGAACGGTCTGGTGAAACCAATCTCCGACGGTGATGCCATCATCAACGCCGACAACAAAGCCTCCACACGCGTACACGTTGCGAACGCAAAAGCCCCGTTCACCTGGAGCTTCCGGAATAACGTGATCCCGGTGATGACCAAAGTCGGCTGCAATCAAGGCGCGTGCCACGGTGCGTTAGCTGGCAAGAACGGATTCAAACTGACTCTGCGCGGTTACGATCCAGACGTGGATTACGACACGCTCACCCGCCAATCCGTCGGCCGCCGCGTTTCGCTGGCCGATCCCGCTGCCAGCCTGATGCTGCTGAAACCGACCTTCACCATTCCGCATGGCGGCGGCAAGCGCTTCTCCACGGATTCCATCGAATACCGCATCTTGTCGGAATGGATCGCCGAAGGAGCGCCCCCGCCCAATCCGAACGATCCGGAAATAACCGGCCTTGAAGTTTTCCCCGCCGCAGCGACTCTCACCACTGGCGCCGAGCAGCAGCTTGTGGTTCGCGCGAAATACTCGGACGGACGCGTCCAAGACGTCAGCCACTGGGTGAAATATTCATCGAACAACGAAGGCGTGGCCAGCGTGGACGACAACGGCCACGTCAAGATGAATGGCCCGGGCGAGGCTGCTGTGACGCTGTGGTATTCCAGCCGCGTGCTGTACTCGCGTCTCACTGTTCCATTTCCGAACCAAATCGCGTCCGACGCTTACACCAAGTTTCCACGGCACAACTATATCGACGATCTGGTGCTCGACAAGCTGAAGAAGCTCAACATCGCGCCATCGGGCGAGTGTGACGACGCCACTTTCATTCGCCGGGCATTTCTTGACGCCGCTGGAATCCTGCCCAGCGCCGAAGAGGTGGAAACGTTTCTGGCGGACAAATCGCCAGCGAAGCGCGCCGCGCTCATCGACAAACTGATCGGGCGCGATGAATTCGTCGACTATTGGGCGTACAAGTGGTCCGATCTGTTGTTGGTCTCAAGCAAGCGCCTCAATTCCACCGCCATGTGGACCTTCTACGATTGGATCCGCGAGAGCGTCAAGCAGGATAAACCGTGGGACCAGTTCGCGAACGAGATTTTCACCAGTTCCGGCAGCAGCCGTCAGAACGGCGCGTTGAACTATTTCATCCTGCACAAAGACCCCATCGATCTTGCCGAAACCAGCACCGAAGCGTTCCTCGGCCAGCGCATCACCTGCGCGCGCTGCCACAATCATCCGCTCGAGAAGTGGACTCAGAAGCAATATTACGAGATGGTGAACTTGTTCACGCGCGTCGGGATCAAGAACGGCAGCGAGCCGGGTGACAACGTGGTTTTCGCGAAAACTTCGGGCGACATAATGCACCCGCGTCTGTTGAAGCCGCTCGATCCCACGCCGCTGGATGGAAAATCCATTCCGCTCGATTCTCCAATCGATCGGCGCATCGCGTTTGACCAATGGCTCACCAGCGCGAGCAATCCATATTTCGCGCGTTCGCTGGTTAACCGCGTGTGGGCGAACTTTATGGGCCGTGGCATCATCAATCCGGTGGACGATACCCGCGCCACCAATCCAGCTTCGAATGAAGATCTGATCGCCGCGCTCGCCAAGGATTTCGTGGAGCATCATTACGATGTGGATTACCTGATCCGCACAATTATGAATTCTGGCGTCTATCAGTTATCCGCGGAATCGAACGCCACCAATCAGAACGACAACGTTTTTTACTCCAAGTACATCATCAAGCGCCTGCCAGCCGAGGTGATTCTGGACGCTTATTCACAGGTCACCGGCGTGCCCACTCCATATCCCGGATACCCGGCCGGAACACGCGCGCTCCAGCTTCCTGATACGCAGGTGAAGTCGCAATTTCTGACGGTTTTTGGCCGGCCGGCGCGCAACGTGTGCGACGTCGCGGAACGCTCCTTCGATCCAACCATCGCTCAGGCGCTGCACGTCATCAACGGCGACACGCTGAACAAAAAGCTCAGCGCTCCCGATGGTTATGTGGCTTTGTTCCTGAAGCTAGGCCTCTCGGATTCCAGAATCCTGGAACACGTTTACCTGACCGCATTCAGCCGCTACCCCTCAGATGCGGAGAAGACCGCGCTGGTGGCCGCTCTAGCAAAATCGCGCAATTCTGGCCGGGAGCAAGCGCTCGAAGACATGATGTGGTCGTTGCTCACCAGCAAAGAATTTTTGTTCAACCACTAATATGAAAACCGCAGCGCGTGTTTTTGTATTTGTGGCGCACGCACTCTTGC
>PMUN01000093.1 GCA_003166875.1 Bryobacterales bacterium
ACTATGACGGCACAATCCCCAGATTACACGCGCGCCAACGCTCCCAGCTCTTTCACGATGCTCGACACGAATGCCTTGGCGTCGCCGAACAGCATGATGGTATTGGGCATGTAATACAGCTCGTTGTCGATGCCCGCGAATCCAGGATTCATGCTGCGCTTGATCACCATCACGGTGTGGGCCTTATACGCCTGGATGATCGGCATGCCCGCGATGGGGCTCTTGGGATCGGTCTCCGCGCCCGGATTGACAACGTCGTTCGCACCGATGATCAGCGCCACATCCGCCATGGGCATTTCCGGATTGATGTCGTCCATCTCGCGCAGCTTATCGTAGGGAACATCCGCCTCGGCCAGCAGCACATTCATGTGACCAGGCATGCGGCCAGCTACAGGATGGATGGCGAACTCCACGTTGACGCCGCGCTTGGCGAGCAGTTCCGACATTTCCTTGAGTTTATGTTGCGCCTGCGCCACCGCCATGCCGTAGCCTGGAATCACTATCACGGTGCGGGCAGCTTCCAGAATCTGGGCCGCTTCTTCGGGGCTAGCGGACCGAACCGGCCGATCGCCAGCCTTGCCGCCGGTGGTGGTCTGCAGTTGTCCGAATGCGCCAAACAGCACGTTGCCGAAAGATCGGTTCATGGCGCGGCACATAATCACTGCCAGGATGAAGCCGGACGATCCGTCGAGGGCGCCAGCCACGATCAGCATTTTATTGTTCAACACGAACCCCATGGCGGCGGCGGAAAGGCCCGCATAGGAGTTCAACAGCGCGATCACGGTGGGCATGTCCGCTCCGCCGATGGGAATGATCAGCAGAACTCCGAACAGGAGCGAGAGCAGAACGAAGATGGGAAACAGAAAAGTTTGCTGCGGCGCTACGATCAGCGCTATCCCAGTTCCGGCCGCGGCTGCGAAAACGCCCAGATTCAGGAAATTCTGGCCCTTATATGTAATTGGCCGCTGCGGCAGCACCTCCTGCAGCTTTCCGAACGCCATGAGACTGGCGGTGAAGGTGAGGAAGCCGAGTAGCGTCTCAATGATCAGCGCCGTCATCTCAACGCTGGTCACAGTCGGACCCTGATGGATGCCCTTGTAGTATTCCGCGGTGCCGATCAACGCGGATGCGAGCGCGCCACAAGCGTGTGAAAATGCGGTTCGTTGCGGGACCGCCGTCATCGGCATGATGTAAGCGATGGGGATGCCGATGGCCGTACCCAGGAAGAATGCGACGAAAATCCACTGATAGCTGACTACGTCGAATCGCAGCAGCGTGCCGACCACAGCCAGCAGCATGCCGATCTCGCCCACCACTACTCCACGCCGCGCGGTGGCCGGGGAGTTCAGCCACTTGATGGCCATGATGAAGCCGGCCGCCGCCAGCATGTAAACAATCGGAAGGATGGTGTCGTTCAGGAGCGCGTTGTTCATTTCTTTTCAGGCTCCCGCCGCTTGAACATTTTGAGCATACGGTCTGTAATCAGGTAACCGCTTACCACGTTCAAAGTGGCTAGCAGAACGGCCGAGAAACCAAGGATGAGCGAAAGCGTGCTGGCATCCTTGGCGCCGGTGATCAAAATGGCGCCCACCACGGCAATGGCTGAGATCGCGTTAGTCAACGACATCAGCGGTGTATGCAACAGCGGCGAGACGCCGCGGATCAGCTGAAAGCCCAAGAAAGCAGCCAGCATGAAGACCCACAAGTCGAATTCGTAAGCTCCCATGGTCGTTATCCTCCCCCTTCGGCCCCTTCCGCGGGAATCAAGCCCAACAGTTCGTTCACTCGCGCGTGAACAACCTCGCCCGCGTGCGTCACCAGCGTTTCGCGGATGATTTCGTCGTCGCGTTTCAATTGCAATGAGCCTTCCTTCGTCAGCATCAGTTTCAGGAACGAGACTATGTTGGACGAATACATCTGGCTGGCGTGATAGGGCGCAGACGACGCAAGATTGAGCGGCCCCAGAATGGTTATACCCTGGTAATGCACGGTTTCGCCCGGCCGGGTCAGCTCGCAGTTCCCCCCGCGTTCGGCCGCGACATCCACAATGACTGAGCCTGGGGCCAGCGCGCTCGCCATCTGGGTAGTGATCAATATCGGAGCTTTTTTTCCAGGAACTGCCGCGGTGCTGATTACGACGTCCTGTTCCCGGATGACATTGGTGAGCAACTCACGCTGCCGGCGATAAAACTCTTCGGTCATGGCCTTGGCATAGCCGCCTTTGTCTTCGCTCGCAGCGGTGTCGATATCCAGCACGACAAACTTCGCACCCAGGCTTTCGATCTGCTCCTTCACGGCGCTGCGGACATCGTAGGCGGAGACCACGGCGCCCAGACGCCGTGAAGTTGCGATGGCCTGCAATCCCGCCACGCCCGCGCCCAGAATCAACACTCGCGCCGGAGTAACGGTACCGGCCGCGGTCATGAGCATAGGGAATATTTTAGGCAGCGTCGTCGCAGCCAGCAACACAGCCTTGTATCCGGCAATGGTGGCCATGGCAGAAAGAGCATCCATGCTTTGCGCGCGCGTGATGCGGGGCATCAATTCCATGGCAAAGAAAGAGACGCCAGTGCGCGCGAGCGCGGAATCCTGATCGAGCGCAGTGAGCGGCTCTCCGAAACCGATCACAGTCTGGCCGGGGTGTAACAGCGCCAGATCCGCGCGCCCGGCTTCCGGATTCGCCCCCAGCGACCGTACTTGTAAAATAACGTCCGCCCGAAATACTTCGCGCCGGCTGGCCGATCGCGCGCCACGCGTGGCGTATTGTTCGTCCGGGAAACCGGCCTCAACGCCGGCCGATTGCTCTACAACCACGCTCGCGCCTAGCTTCCCCAATGCATCACATGAGCGGGGGACGAGCGCCACGCGCCGCTCCCCAGGAAAAGTTTCGCGCGGTACTCCTATGGTGACAGCCACGAGCTAACCTCCGTCATTGGAAGGCCGTCGAGAAATTCTGCTTCCGCCTCTCGATCGGGGGGAGGAGCTGACTCTCGACACCCTGTAACGATAATACTCTCTTAAGAGGTGTGGGAAATTCTGGCGGACCCACAACCCTGCTAGCCTTGATGGAGTCATGCCCGATTCCAACGCAGTGCTTCATCCCGATCTTCGTGGTCGCGTGGCTCTTGTCACAGGAGCGAGCCGGGGTATCGGCAAGGCCCTGGCCGTGCGCCTGGCCGAGGAAGGAGCGGATGTGGTGGTGGCTTCCAAAAGCGAGCAGTCCACTGAAAAGCTGCCAGGAAGCATCCACGAAACCGCTGACGCTATTCGCGCGTTGGGCCGCCGCGCGCTCGCGATTCCCACCGACGTGCGCGATGAAGATGCCATCCGCAACATGATTGAGCGCACTGTGGCAGAACTCGGCCGGATTGATATTTTGGTGAACAATGCGGGCGCCATCTGGCCCAGGCCCATTTTGGAAACGCCGCCCAAGCGCTTCGACCTGATGATGAGCGTCAATGTACGCGCATCTTATATTGCTTGCTACTACGCCCTGCCTCACATGGTGAAGCAGCAGTGGGGTCACGTGCTGAACATGTGCCCGCGTCTTTCGGTCGAGCCTTCGCCCGGTAAGGTGGCGTATATGATCTCCAAGTTGGGTATGGCGCGGGTTGCCATCGGCTTGGCAGCCGAGCACCAGAAAGACAACATCGCAGGCAACGCACTGTGGCCGCGCACCATCATCGAGAGCCAGGCTTCCATCAATTGGAAGATGGCCGATCGCTCTCAATGGCGGACGCCCGAGATCCTGTGCGACGCCTCACTCGCCATCTTCGCGCAGGAACCCCGCACTTCAACGGGACGGCAATGGATCGACGAGGAAGCGCTCACCGAGCTTGCAGGCATCACTAATTTCGATGGGTACTGGTGCGAAGGAAAACCGCCGTCGAATCCGATTTATATCGATAAGTGGTGAAAAAAGGCACCGACTCCCTCACGTTCGCGGTTCAGCTCCGTTACCGAACCGCGACCGTGAGGGAGTCGGTGCCTTTGAATTTTTCATGGATTCTCAGGGTCGCGGTTCGGTAGCACTCCTCAGAAACCGAACAAGTGCATCTGGGCCTCCGCGGTGAGCTTGGCGGCTTCGTTCAAATCCACCGCGCGGCCTGCCACCTTCATCGGCAAAACGTGTTCTTCTGACCAGAAGAATACGGAGTTCTTTCAATAATCATTGATGATGTTTGGTTCGCGAAAAGTTGCCCAATCGATCTGGGGTAGAAACACCCGCGGGTTCGCGCCGGACTCGCGCACGCGCCAATGCAGTTGTTCGTCCACCACGATGTGCAAGGCACGTCCGCAATGCGCGCAGGAAGTTTCAATCTCCACCTCCAGGGGCTCTTTTCTGAGCCGCGATTCCACGAAGGGCGTGGCAATGGAATCCTCGCCACAGGCAGCGAAGACGCGTTCTCCGGTGCTGAATCGCAGACGATGGGGCGTACGATCGCTCGAGACAGGGAAAGCCCAGCTTACGTTGCCGCGCGTGTCGCGCACCAGAAAGAATAAGTGCTTTTCCAGATCGTCGAGCAATTGGATCACAAGACGAGCTTCCAAGTGCAACGCGGCCGCGATCCGCGCGGGGCTTAAGGGCCGGCCGTGATTACGAGGCAGTTCCAACACAACGAAGTTTCGAACCGCGTGATGGCGCGGTGTCATGAAACCGAGCGGATTGTCCATGCTAACGCCCCGTCAACTCGCGCAGCCGGCCACTGATCGCATGCTGCCAATGATCACGCTCGAGCGGGAACTGAGTGGCAAAATCCTTCACATAGCCATCGCCCTCTTCCGACAACGAAGTCAGCCGGTGCGTCAGCGTAGCTTCGGTTTCTTTTTCGCCAATGGCTTTCAACGCAATATCCAGCTGGTCGGCGCTTCGGCCTGGCCGCACGATTACGTAGCTGATCCGAAGCGCGGTTTCATCATAGGTGGTCAACACCCAAACTACATCTCCGGGACGCGCTCCAGGCTGATCGTGTTGCCGCGTGGTGAAAACCGCGCCGGCCTTCTGGCTCCGGTCCGGTGGAAAAAGAATAGTTGGATTCCAGTGCGCAGCCCACTCGGATTCCCGGACCGGCCCGAACAGCGGGAAGACCACAGCCGGCGGCGCCGGAAGCCGCAGTGTGAAGCCGGCCTCGGCATGTTCGCGGGTTTGCGCGGAAGCCGAGCAGGCCAAGCAGCAAATCAAGACGTTCGCACTGTATTTCATTATCGTAATATACGAAACCGTACTATATATTGTCAAGACCTTTGACGTATCCTTAGACTTGATGCGTCTCGAACTTATCTTCAGCATTCACCGCGCCACCCATCGGATTGGACTCTACATCCAGCGGCACGCCCCCGATCTCACGCAAGCAGAAGCCCATATCCTCTGTCATCTTTATGAATTTGGTGACTCGGCGGTGTCCACCCTGCATCGTGCATTCGCTCATAAGCGCTCGACGTTGACCAGCGTCCTGGACCGGTTGGACGCCCGCGGATTGGTCACGCGCGAGTCGAGCCCGCAGGATCGGCGTTCCTTTGTTATCAGGTTGACAAGTTCCGGCAAGAAAAAAGCCGCCAAGATCCATCGGCAACTGGAATCGCTGGAAGCCCAAGTGCTGCGCGCGAACGATCGGCGGGCAGTGGAAGCGTTCGGTCAGGTGATCCATAATCTGGAGGAGAAGGCGGAGGAGGATTGAAGGGGTGAAGTTCAAACGGCGTTCCCCACTAAGGAAGAAAGCCAGGCGCGGTTTTCAGGGATTCCCGGTTGCCACCATTGCATGGTACGGACCGGATGACCAGCGGGCGTCCAAAGTTGCCGTAGGGATCATCATCGAAGATGGCGGCGAGCCGCAGGCGTTGGAGCGCTGGTTCTCAAAAGATCAAGATATTCGACAGGATAGGATTATCGGCGCAGAGATTCAGCAATTCATCCGGAGTCACGGAGTAAAATCCGTTATCGCATCCGACGGCATCATGGGTTGTCCGCATGAAGAGGGCAAGGATTATCCCGATGGGCAAACCTGTCCACTGTGCCCGTTCTGGGCCGGCAAAGACCGTTAGGCGGGTGAACGGGAATCGTAGAGTGGCTATTTTCCGGGTTCCGCGCACGTGAAGTTGGCCGCGTCATCCGAGCTGCCTTGGCCACTCCATCGCGCCACCTTCGGATACGCACAAAGTGGACGTGTTCTCTGAACACCGCTGGCCGGGTTCATCCCGATCTTGTATTTCGTAGCGATGACTTGCTCCGGCGCGACGCCTTTTTCCACCCACTGTTCTAGCGCGGCCGCCACGTCATGCTGCGGATCTCCTTGCGCGGCGCCAAATTGACCAAAGCTACTGGGGCCGGGACCGCCGGCGCAATGCTGCATGCCAGGCACCATAAACAAGCGCACGAATGCCTTGCTGTCCTTCGCTCCCATCTTGGATACCACGCTCTGGTAGTAGTTGATGGCGTTCACCGGGGCAATCGCGGCGTCGCTCCAACCGTGGTAGATGATCAGTTTTCCGCCGCGCTTCTTGAAAGAGGAGAGATCCGGGTTGGTGGCGTTCAATCTCTGAGCGGTCTTGTCGTCAGCGATCTTCAAGTCGCGATCCATGTTGAACGTCCGGAAGTCCCACGAGGGATCATCTAAAACCATGTTCTTGAAATACTGCGTTCCGAAAGCGTACATCAAACTCTTCGACGGTCCCGACCCAACGATCCATAGCGACCACCCGCCCGGGCCGGTTTCGCCACCGACGGAATAGCCGGGGAAGATCTGCTCGCCCTTGGAGTTTCGAGGTCCGTCATAGACCTTCTGCAGCGCGGCTACTTGCGGTGCGGTGAGACAGCTATCGGATTCCGGCCCGTTGCACAGGAGCTTCGCAGGGTCGAAATGACATTGCAGCGGATTGTCAATAACTCCGTCTTTCACGCCGTCCAGAGCATCGCAGGCTTCGAGCGTCGCGGCTTCGATGGCGGGGATCTTGCGCGCGGGGATGTAGCTTGCGGGATCCACGAGCAAGGCTTCCGAGTCCGTGATGGCGGTGGTGAGCAGATGAGTCCAGTAACTGGCAGGCGCGCCGGCGATGATGCCGTCATAGTCGGCCGGGAAGCGCTGGGCTTCCATCAGAGCCTGCCGGCCGCCATTCGAGCAGGAGCTGAAATAGGACCGGCGCGGGCCGTCGCCATAAAACGCCTTAATGATCGCCTTGGCTTTGTCCGTGGTCTCGTGGATTGCTCTATATCCAAAATCGACGATCTTTTCCGGATGCGCCAATGCCCAGGTTGCATCCGTGGTGCCCGCATGGTGTCCCGTATCCGTGGAAGCGGCAGCGTAACCATGCCGTATTGAATCCGCCAAGCCGGTGTAGCTGATGGAACCGGCAAAACCGCCGTTGCCGACGCCTTGAAACTTGCCGTTCCATCCCGAGGCCGGCATCCACACTTCGAATTGAATATTCGAGTCGTCCACCGGTTTGATGACGCCAGCCACGCGGCAAAAGGCAGGCGCGTCGCCGATGGTTGGGTTCCCCGGTGGCGTGTAAGGTCCCGCGGGCACGGACTCAGCGGCGCTGATGGTTGTAGTGGGAAGCGTTAGCTTGGCCAAATCGCCACAGACCGTGCCCGACGCGGGCAATACGGGCAGGGCGACCGAGGTATACAGAGCCACGAACACAATGGGCAATCTCATAGGATTTCTTCAGATCGTACCGCATCGGCACGAGGACTGTTATGGCTGAAGCGTTAGAGTGGCTTTTCCGGCGGGACCGTCGTAGATCAGCTCGATCGATTTGATGTTCTTGCCGCGGTATTCGAAGAAAATCAATCCGGCCTGCGGAAGAATGCGCTCACCTTCCGGCAGCGCGGCCTTTTGAACGCGTTGTTCCATTGCGCGGCGCAACTCGATTGGCATTTTGGGCGGCGGAGGAGGCGCGTCATTCTGTTGCCCCCCGCCTCCGCCTCCGGTGTTTAAGCTTGTTTTCGATTTTTCGGCCGCTGGCGGCTCCCATTCGAGATCCCTGAGGGAGTGGAAGGACAGCTCATAATGCTGATTGGGCAAAGTGTTTTTCTTTCCGTTGATGCGGATTGAAAAATCTTCGACGGCCAGCTTGAGGCGCGCATCTGGCGGACCGAAGAAACCCGTTTCGACTACCACAAAGTCGTCCGATGAGTAGGTGGCTTGCGGTGTCGGGACGGAGTGTCCCACGAACTCAGCGCCAATGGATATGGAGCCGGCCTGGGCGTGGGCTTGATATTCGGTAGCCGCGGTTCTGGCCGGCATGCCCAGCGCTTCCTTGGCTTGCGCTTCCTTGGCTTGCGCTTCCTTAACTTGCGCATCAGTCTGCGCGTCCGGCTTTTGCGCGCGCAATCCAGAAGTAGCGATCAAAACGTCGGCGATTAAGATGCCGGTTCTCAGAACAACGGTGAGTCGCATCTTTTCACAAGTTAGCATAGTCGGACAAAGCCTCTGGACTCCTCGGGCCGTCTGGCGGGGTACAGCAACGGGAAGGTGGAGTTGTTGCAGCCACTCGAGGAAGCTGAGGGTTTGGTTCGTCCATGAGAGCTTGTGGACCTCCGCGAGCGGGTGTCGACGAGTCTCAGGCGGTGGATCTGCCCCGCCGATTGGCCCAGTTCGCCGAGGCTTGGGATCGGCCGGAGATGGCGGCGTACGTTGAGAGGCGGAGGTCAAAATGGCAATGGGAGAGTTCGCGAGGATGAAATTGATTTCCCGCCGGCGCGCCAGAGGCCGGCATCAATATCGCCTTCCGGGCAGGGTGCCAATGTCACCTAGTCTCTAAAGCTAGGGATTCGGTTGCAGTGGTGGGGCACCCATGGTCTGCGCGGCCCCAGGACCCGCTCTTCGCCAGCGATAATCAGCTTCATCCAAACCCGGTAAGCCGACCACACATGACTTCTGAATCGCATTTTACTGGCACATCAACGGTTCGGGCGTTACCCGTCGAGTTGGAGCTCGGCGCGTGTTCCACAAAGGGTCCTTTTCGCAACGAAGCAAAGGGTGGGCAGCCGGTGGCAAATGCTATACTCCCCGAGTGGAGGCGTCCGCAATGACGGAATTCGCTCTAACCATGGACGGAATAAAAACCATCGCGGGATGGTTCGGTTCCGTTCTGAACTGGCGGCTGGCCCAAAACGCTGAAAAAAAGGCTGCCATCAAAACAGCGCTCACTTCGCTTATGGCCGCCGCCACCGAAACAAGGCAATATCTAGCGATCGTGAAGAGGAACCCCACGAGCCAGAACGCCGATAAAGAGAATCAGCTCGCAAGCCTCTGGACACGAGCGGGAATCGACATGACGGAAGTGGACTACGACCTTGCCCTCAGATACTTGAAGAAAGCAGACTACTGGTCAGATCCCAAGGGCTGGACCGACGCGCAAAAGGATGAGCGGCTAATTCAGCTAGACGAGGTTTTACGTCTCGGCCAGGAAGCCTTGCGGCGATCGTAGAGGCAGGGCCGATTTGGTGCCGGGCCGGGTACGTGACGCGACCGGGGGCCCGCCCATAAGCGCTAAGTTAAGAACATTCCTATGCAAAAATGTTCGCATTTGCGAGTGGCCAGAGACCTCGAAATCCGAGGTTTCAAAGGTTGTCTTAGCGCTTATGGGGGGCTCGCCTGGCCCCAAGGTTAGCGGGTTGTGGTTTCTGAGGTAATCGGACGCGAAATCTTCCGCGCCGCGGCAAAGATCGCCGACATGGAGCTGGGATTTCATCGGCCTGTGCGGCTCAGATCGATGCGGAACCCCTCTCCCCTGCCCCCGCTTCTGTTAGAGCCCATGACCCGAACGCGGCCCCGTCTTGAGGATCGGGCAAACCGGACCACGTTTCACAAGGGGTAAGTCTTGCAACGTCGACGGTTGCCCGTAAAACAAAGGGCTTGGCACGATGCAGATGTCTGTTGCAAAACAAAACCCTCAGTGGGCTCGTCGCAGCCATGGCGTTGCCTTCGGCGCTGTTGCAAAACTCTGTCGCATAAGCTTGGGTGATGTCGTTTCGGGTCCGTGCTCCTGAATGTTCCGGTTCTGCGAGTCCACATGAGCGAAAAGCCGCCAGGCCGCGGAATTGCCGGACATGCCAACAGCTATGTGCGGCACCGACGCCTCCCCGCAGCGAGCGGTATCTGTGATACAGTTTGTATATACAACGTGCGGTATGAATGGGACGAGGCCAAGAATCTCCGAAATCAGCGGGATCACAGCGGAGTTACCTTCGAGCTGGCCGCTCTCGTCTTCGAGGACGAGGCTTGCCTGGTCGCTCCAGATCGTATCGATCGCGTAACGGGAGAGCAGCGCTGGCACGCAATCGGCGCGGTTCGGAATGAACCAGGAACTGCCGCCGTGCTGCTTGTGGTTTACGTTTATCGGGAGGAACACAATGGCGAAGAAATTATCCGCATCATCTCAGCCCGCGCGGCTGAAAAGCATGAAGTCCGAAGATATCAAAAACAGACGATTGACTAACCGGGAGAGTCAAACCCTTCAAGGGATTGCCGCACGACAGGCGGCCGGGGACGACTCACAAATCAACTTCAAAGGCATCCCACGTCTGACCGATCGACAACTTCGAGGCATGGTGCGATTCCGCGCCGTCAGACTGCGGAAGAGGGCAGTCAGCGTGCGTCTGGATGAAGACGTGCTCGTCTGGCTGAAATCGAAGGGCCGCGGCCATCTGACGCTGATTAACGATATTCTCACGAATCTTATGGAGGCGGAGCTGAAGGCGGGCCGCGATCATTAGAGAGCGCCAGCGATCCACTTTGACGTTTTGTCGCCTAGGGTGACTTGTGCCACTCGCGGCCCATAAACGGCGTTCGATTACGCTGGCAACCGCCGCGACTTCGAGCTGCCTTCTCCTCGAACCTCCCTCACAACAGCGAGTCGGCCGCGATGCGGCAACTAGACTGCCACCAGCCAATTTCCGAGTGGTGCATCATTCGTCTGCAAGGCGGATCGATTGTCACTCTTCATCGTGGGAATCCGGTGTGCCGTCTGACCACTTGCCGACAGGGATCATGAATATGGTTAACCGGCCTGGAATCTCCACCTCGCCGAGGATGGGAGAGCCCGGCAGCCCTGCGCCCCAAGATTTAGGTTCCGTTCGTTCGGCCCAGAACATTAAATGCGGATGCCAGTGCCCGGCCTGATCGCCCAGATAGCCTTGCTTCGACATCATGTAGCACATCGCACCTGCTTCCAGCGCAGGCAGCTCCTTCTTGTCGAGAGCGGAGTTGATCGCGTCGAGCATCTGGGTTTCCGATTTCCCCGCCAGGGCCAGCCGGGTTCTCGCTATGGTGATGGGGAGGTATGTTCGCACGGCCGGTGGATTGAAGCAGATCGGCCCTCGGATCTTGGGATTCCAAAACGCGGGATCCCCGAACCCTGCCGTCCACGAGCGTTCCACCATACACACGAAACCGTTCGTGCCCTTAACTGCCGTTTTGTACCCTTGCCGCTCCAGGACCATTACCTCCGCGTTATCCGCGATGCTCGTTGGGGCTGCACTTCTCGCCAGGGCTATTTCGGCATTGCGGTCCGCAATCAGGTATTGGTCAAGCGGGGCCATGCTGGGATAGGGAGTGTCAGTTTTTTGCGCGTGTACTACCAGGCTCAGCAGGAGCGCCGTTGGGATTATCCTTACCATTCTGATCGCCTCCCAGTCTCCTAGGATACGCTAGTGTGCCAATCCAAGTTGACGTATCGTAAGAGCCCAACGCCTCTGGACTCGGCTGGGCGTCTCGCGGGATACTGGGGTTGATGGTGAAGTCAGTCGAGGGGATTTACCGCAACGGGAGATTGGAGTTGTTGCAGCCGTTGGACGAGGCCGAGGGATCGCGTGTCATCGTGACGCTGGTTCGTCCGGCAGAACCTGTCGACCTTCGTCAACGAGGCATCGACCAGTCTCAGGCGGCCGATCTGGGCCATCGGTTAGCCCGATTCGCCGAGGATTGGGATCGGCCGGAAATGGCCGCCTACGATGAACTTCCACCGCGGTGATATCGTTTTGGTGCTGTACCCGGATTCGAACCAACGGACAGCGAAGCGGCGTCCGGCGCTGGTCGTTCAAGCAGACCGGCTAGGGACAGGACTTCCGCAAACGATCGTGCCGATGATCACAAGCAACATGGCCCGTGCCGGACACCGCAGTAGAGCCTTGCGGGACACGTCGCGTAACTCCGGCGATGGAATCCAACCTCACCGATCATGTTTGAAAGATTGCCGAACTATTGGCGTAAAATCAATCAGTGGAAAGGCACACTACCGGAAAATGGGTTGACTGTAATGAAGTCAAGGGTCATTCCAGCAGTGCTATATGCCTTTACCGCTCTCGTACTGGCGAATTGGTTCGAAGACGTTGACGGGATGGAGCCTGGGCCGATCCCGTTTCCCCATATAGGCTCCATACAGATCGCAATTATTGGAACGGTGGTTTTCGCAATCGCGTGCCTAGCCTCTTTAGCTAATTTGCGGTACGGTGTTGCTTTGGGACTTCTGGCGTGTGTTTTATCGTGGCCTTATTTTGCGGGCATCCTGTTATCCACCCCGCTGAGGAGACTGGCATCTCTGCTCGGAGATTCAACATTATGGCGTCACGAATACAGTGCACTTCTGTTGCTCGCTATTTCGAGCGCCTACTCCCTTGCACATCTGCGATACACACGGCGCGCACGCGATGAGGGCTTTTCATCCGTGGGCCAAAAATGAAGCGCAACGCAGCTAGTTGGGCACTACCCCTTTCCGCTGCGGTCTTCTTCCTCAAGGAGTACAATCAAATCAGACTGGTCTCATCCCAATAGCATGGCCCGTCGATCGCCAGCACAGATCGAGAGGATGTACGTGTGAAGCCCACGGACGTTCATAATCCGAATTATTACCATAAGGTTGTTGATTGCCAATGGGCCTGTCCGGCCCACACCAATGTTCCGGAGTATATCCGGTTGATTGCGCAAGGCCGTTACACCGACGCCTACATGCTCAACCGGGAATCGAACGTGTTTCCGGCCATTCTTGGACGCACTTGCGATCGTCCGTGCGAGCCGGCCTGCCGCCGTGGCCGTCTGGATGGTAAACCGGTAGCTATTTGCCGGCTGAAACGCGTCGCGGCGGATCTGCGCGATGACATCTCGGACCGACTTCCCAAGATCCCCAGCAAGAAAAATGGCAAGCGCGTGGCCTTGATCGGCGCGGGACCGGCTTCGCTCACCGTGGCCAACGACCTGCTGCCGCAGGGCTACGAAGTGGTGATGTTTGAGAAATACGACAAGCCCGGCGGCCTGATGCGCACCAACATCCCGGCGTTCCGGCTACCCGAAGCGGTCCTGATGGACGAGATCAACCAGATTCTCAACATGGGTGTCGACATCCGTTACAACACGCCCATCGAGAGTATGAAGGCGCTGCTGGCCGAGAATTTCGATGCGATTTTCGTGGGCACAGGCGCTCCGCGCGGCAAAGAGTTGGAACTACCGGGCCGTCACGATACGAATCGCATTCATATCGGCATCGATTGGCTGGAGTCCATCGCGTTCGGCCACACCGATTCGGTCGGCGAAAAAGTGCTGATCATCGGCGTCGGCAACACCTCCATGGACTGTTGCCGTTCGTCCTGCCGGTTGGGCGGCAAGGACATCAAAGTGATGGCTCGACGGCCGCGCGGGTTCTTCAAAGCCTCGCCCTGGGAGCTGGAGGACGCCGAAGAGGAAAACGTCGAGATCCTGGTCAACCACGCGCCGCTACGCTTCGTTATTGAGAACGGAAAGCTCATAGGTATGGATTTCGAGCGCCTGGAGTGGGACAAGGGCGCCAAAAAGTCCACCACCATCGACACAATCTTTCTACCGGCGGACGATGTCATCCTCGCCATCGGCCAGGAAAATTCGTTTCCCTGGATCGAACGGGATATCGGAATCGAGTTCGACAAATGGGACATGCCCACGGTGGATGAGAAGACCATGCAGTGCACGCGCGAAGGCATTTTCTTCGGCGGTGACGCGGCCTGGGGACCAAAGAACATTATCTGGGCCGCTGAGCACGGCCACCAGGCCGCCATCTCAATTCACAATTACTGCCAGGGTGTCCCCGTGACGGAGCGCCTGCCGCAAGGCACGAATCTCATCAGCCAGAAGATGGGGTTGAGTGAATGGAGTTATCACAACGATTACAATCCGGCGGCGCGGCAGAAGATGCGCCACGTCGACCTGGTAGAGCGTTTCAAGCGGATGAATATCGAAGTGGAGCTGGGTTTTTCGGCTGAACAGACCGCACGGGAAGTGCAGCGCTGTCTCAATTGCGACATCCAGACCGACTTCACGGCAGCACGCTGCATCGAGTGCGACGCCTGCATCGACGTCTGTCCCGTACAGTGCTTGACCATCGCGCGCGACGGTGAAGAAGACGATCTCCGCAAGCGACTTTCGGCTCCAGCCATCAATCTCACCCAGGATCTCTATGTCTCGGCCCCGTTGCCGCAGACCGCACGCATCATGGCCAAGGATGAAGACCTTTGCGTACACTGCGGCCTCTGCGCCGAACGCTGCCCAACGGCGGCCTGGGATATGCAAAAGTTTGAACTTCTTATTCCCTATGCTGGGAGGCCAGTAAACATCGAGTCATGCGTACTTGCGTAAACGATTTCGCAATCAAACTAGCCAACGTTAATGGAACCGGATCAGCCAGCGCCAACGGCTTGCTGATGCAGGCCATCTTTCGCATGGGCATCCCGGTTTCGGGAAAGAATCTGTTCCCTTCTAACATCCAGGGGTTGCCCACCTGGTACGAGATCCGGGTCAACCACCAAGGCTGGACTGCTCGATCTCTGGATTACGATTTGATGGTGGCGATGAACTCGCAGACTTACGCGAAAGACATTCGCGAAGTGCGCGAGGGCGGCTACCTGCTCTACGATTCCAGTTGGCCGCTCGATCCGGCGCTGGTCCGGAACGATGTCAACTTCCTGGGAGTTCCCTTCGCCCAACTGTGCAACGAAAATTTCCGGGATCCGCGCGAGCGAATCCTGATGAAAAACATCGCGTATGCGGGATCGCTCGTGGCTGTGCTCAACGTCGATATGGATATCGTCACTGCGCTGCTGGATCAGAAGTACGCGGCAAAGAAGAAGCTGAAGGAGTCCAATCACCGGGCTTTGCGGTTGGGCTACGATTACGCCAAGGACCATTTCACGTGCCCGTTGCCGTTTCATCTGGAAACCATGGACTGCAACGCCGATAAAATTCTGATTGAGGGGAACATGGCCACCGCGCTCGGTTGCCTGTATGCCGGCGCGACCGTTGCGGCGTGGTATCCGATTACGCCTTCCACTTCGGTGTTGGATGGGTTCAAGGGACTGTGCGAAAAATATCGCCGCGATCCGGAAACCGGAAAGAACAACTACATCATCATCCAGGCCGAAGATGAGTTGGCGGCCATCGGAATGGTAATCGGCGCGGCGTGGAATGGCGCGCGGGCGTTTACTTCCACAGCCGGCCCGGGCATCTCGCTGATGAACGAATTGCTGGGTCTGGCTTACTACGCCGAGATCCCGGCCGTGATCATTGACGTGCAGCGCGTGGGCCCCTCTACCGGAATGCCCACTCGCACCCAGCAGGCCGACGTCATGGAATGCGCCTATGCCTCGCACGGCGACACGCGGCACATCCTGCTGTTCCCCGCCAATCCGGGAGAATGTTTCGAGTTTGGTCCGAAGGCATTCGATTTGGCGGAGCGCTTCCAAACTCCGGTGTTCATGCTGACCGATCTCGACATCGGAATGAACGACTGGGTGGTGCCGCGTTTCAAGTGGGATCCCTCATACCAGCCGGACCGCGGCGCGGTGTGGGGGCCGGAGCAGCTCGAGAAAATTGCGAAATTCCAACGCTACTTCAACGAAGACGAAAACCACGTGCCCGCGCGAACGCTTCCGGGCGTGGATCCGAAGGGTTCGTTCTTCACGCGTGGTTCCGGCCACAACAAATTCGGCAACTACACCGAGACGCCGGACGAATACCGGGAAGTGATGGACCGCCTGCTGCTGAAACACAAAGCAGCGGCTAAGTTCGTGCCGGAGCCGATCATCCTGCGGCAGGCTGACGCTCAGTTCGGAGTATTAACCATGGGCGGCTGTGACTTGGCGGTGCGTGAGGGACTAGCTCTGCTGGCCGAACGCGGTGTGGTGGCCGACTTCATGCGGGTGCGCGGTTTTCCGTTCGATTCCAGCGTGGAAGCGTTTTTGGAAGAACACGATTTCTGCTTCGTCGTGGAGCAAAACAGAGACGCGCAGCTTCGTTCCCTGCTCATCATCGAGACCAGCGTGCCGAAGGAGAAACTGCGGTCCATTCTGGTTTACGGCGGCTTCCCGCTGAGCGCCAAACGCGTTATCGACGGAATTCTGAGTTCACTCGGCATTCCGGAACCGCCTGCGGCGGAGTTGTTGACCACGGGCTCCGCCCAGCCAGAAATGCAAATCGAGGATTAAGCATGCCATCCATCGCAAAACCTATCGCCACGCACCCCAGCCTGCAGCGCAACGAACTGGGACTGACTATTCGCGACTACGAAGGGGCGATGTCCACGCTATGCGCGGGCTGCGGGCACGATTCAATCACCGCTGCCATTGTGCGCGCTTTTTGGGAACTTTCCACCCAGCCGCACATGATCGCCAAGCTCAGCGGCATCGGCTGTTCGTCCAAAACGCCCGCCTATTTCGTCAACGGCGCGCATGGATTCAACTCGGCCCATGGGCGCATGCCTCCCATCGCCACGGGCGCCAACGCGGCGAACCGCGAGCTGACCTATATCGGCGTCTCGGGCGATGGCGATTCGCTCTCCATCGGACTCGGTCACATGTGCCACGCTATCCGGCGCAACCTGCGGATGGTTTACATCATCGAGAACAACGGCGTGTACGGGCTCACCAAGGGTCAGTTTTCGGCATCCGCCGATATCGGTTCGAAGAGTAAAAAGGGCGAAGCCAACCGCATGGCGCCCATCGATCCCGTGATGTTGGGCTTGAGCATCGGCGCCACATTCATTGCGCGCAGTTTCTCTGGCGACAAGGAACAATTGGTCCCCATCCTGAAGGCGGCCGTTGCCCATCGTGGCTTCGCGCTGGTAGACGTGATTTCGCCGTGCGTAACCTTCAACGATCATGAAGGATCCACAAAGAGCTATTTATACACGCGCCAGCACGAGCTGAAGGCCACCGAGACCGATTTCGTCGCGCCCGCGAGCGAGATCCTGGCGCACATCGGCCAGAATGGCGCAGTCAGCGTGACCATGCACGATGGAAGCGTGCTGCGGTTCAAAGGGGTTCCGGAAAACTACGACCCCACGGACCGCTCCAAAGTCCAAACCTATATCGAGGAACATCAGGGCAAGGGTGAGGTGGTGACGGGTTTGCTGTTCGTGGACGAGACCATGCCGGATTTGCATGAGATGAATGAAACCGTCGACGTTGCGCTCACAAAGGTCCCGTATGAGAAGCTTTGCCCCGGAGCCGAGGCATTGGACCGCTTCCAGGAAGACTTCCGATAGCGGCGCGGCTAGCCGCTGGGCTTGATATCCTGGATGAACCGGGCGTCGGCATGAGTGCCGACGCGGCACGCACGAGTGCGTGCGCCACAATTGCCAAAGAGTTTCTCAGCCACTGCATTTGATGATCACTGAGTCGCACATTGCAAAGTTCGATTCCATTTCGCTCGACGGCGGAATGACGCTCGCTCCGGTGGACGTCGCTTATGAGACTTACGGCGAATTGAACGCGGCCAGGAACAACGCCATCCTGGTTCTCCACGCTTTTTCGGGCGACGCACACGCCGCGGGCGAGGATGGCTGGTGGGATAGCATGATCGGGCCGGGCAAGGGGTTCGACACCGACAAATATTTCGTGATTTGTTCTAACGTTCTGGGCGGTTGCCGCGGAACATCTGGTCCAGGCTCCGTCAATCCCGCCACCGGCTGCCCATATGGAATGTCCTTTCCGCCCGTCACGATTCCCGACATGGTGCGGCTGCAGAAAATGCTGATCGACCACCTGGGCATCGAGCGCCTGCTCTCGGTCTCAGGCGGTTCCATGGGAGCCATGCAGGCGATGCAGTGGGCAGTGGCTTATCCGGATGCTGTGGCGTCCGCCATTCCAATCGCCGGAACGGCGCGGCACAGCCCGCAGCAAATCGCTTTCAACGAAGTGGGACGGCAAGCTATCATGGCTGACCCGGATTGGAACGAAGGAAATTACTACGGACGCCGTCCGCCGGCGCGAGGCCTTTCGGTGGCGCGCATGGTGGGGCACATCACCTACATGAGCGACGCATCCATGCGTGAAAAGTTCGGGCGGCGCCTGCGCGACGAGAACCAATTCGAAGTCGAGAGCTATCTCCGTTATCGTGGCGGCCAGTTCGTGGACCGGTTTGATGCTAATTCGTATCTCTACATCACCAAGGCGATGGATTATTTCGATCTCACCAGCAGCGGCCGTTCACTCAGTTCGGCTTTCGAAAACGTGAAGGCGCGATTCCTGGTGATCAGCTTCACTTCTGACTGGCTGTATCCCAGCTACCAATCGCTCGAAGTAGTGCGCGCGTTGCGCGGCCGCAATTGCAACGTGGCTTATTGCGAACTGCCTTCCAGCTACGGCCACGATGCATTTCTGGTCAACGTAATTGAGCAAGCCGAGGTGGTGCGCGGATTCTTGGCCAGCACGCTTCGGGAGCATGCGTGATGATCCGTGGCGCAAACCTTCGTCCGTGAGCTGCTGGGCCGCAGCGACTACGCCATTATTGGCGAACTGATCGAGCCGGACACCCG
>PMUN01000269.1 GCA_003166875.1 Bryobacterales bacterium
CGAGCGTAAGCGACCGGTGCCTGCGCCGATTTTTTCACGCCAGCGCGACAACTTGGGTCACACCGTTCCGCCGAGCAGGTTGTAGATCAATCCGAATGGATCTTTGACGTAGCATCTCGGAAAATCAGGCTCATCCTTGACGATTTCGCAGCCGTTTTTCACAAGGCGCTGTTTGGCTTCCTCGACATCCCGAACAGTGACTTCAAGGACCGGCCCCAGCGGCGGCCCTTGCTCGATGAACAGATTGATATTCTCGCCATGCAGGCTGAGCATGGGCGTTTCGCCGGTGATCTCGAATCCGAGCTCGGAGACATAGAAAGCTGCCGCCTTCTTCGGGTCTGGTGCTTGAATCAGAATATCCGCGCCGAAGCTGTTCGCCATGTGAGTTGCTCCGTGCCTGGAGGGCGATTCAATTTAGCACAAATCGCCGGAAGCCGGAGTCAGCACTCGCGCTTCGCTTCACGCGCTCTGGCCCACCGCTGGAGTACTTCCTGGAGAAGGTCTTTGTCCACTGGTTTCGCCAGATAGTCGTCCATGCCGAATGAGATACACCGCTCTCTTTCGCTCTGAAACGCGTTCGCGGTAACCGCGACGATGGGTGTCGACGACGAGGTTTCCGCTAAACTCCGGATCTCTTCCGTAGCTTGGAACCCGTCCATCACGGGCATCTGCACATCCATCAAGATAAGATCGTAGCGGCTGGTCTTGACCTTGGCGACCGCCTCCGCCCCATTTTGCGCTACTTCGATCATGTATCCGAGATTGATGAGTTGATGACTTAGCACCTTTTGATTGATCCGATTGTCCTCGACAATGAGAATGGTTCCACAATTCTGCTCGTGCGGCAGGCCCTCCTGGGTGGGCCTGGACTCTGACGGCAGGGCTTCATTTCCCAGGCCCAGTTTCGCTGTGAACCAGAACCTGCTCCCTTGGCCAGGAGAGCTTTCGAACCCGACCTCGCCGCCCATCAGCTCCACCAAGCGCTTCGAGATAGCGAGGCCGAGGCCAGTGCCGCCATATCGCCGCGTGGTAGATGTCTCCGCCTGGCTGAAGCTCTGAAAGAGGCGTTTTTGTGTTTCCTCGGGTATCCCGATTCCGGTGTCGGAAACCGACACGCGCAGCAGTACGCACTCGGGCTCGGAGGCAGCATTGGCGGAAAGCGACACGCGCACCGTTCCGCGATCTGTGAACTTGACGGAATTGGAGAGGAGATTCAGTAGAATTTGCCGAACACGGACAGGGTCGCCCACCAGTACGTCTGGAACTTCATCATCGATCGCCACCACGATTTCCAAATGCTTGGCACGGGCCGCCGCGCTTACCACGCTTACTGAGTTCCGCACCAACTCGCGTAATTTGAAATCGGCTTTTTCAAGAGTGAGCTTCCCGGCCTCGATCTTAGAAAAATCGAGGATATCGTTAATGATCGTCAGCAGGGAGGTCGCGGAGAATTGGATGGCTTCCACATATTCACATTGATCCTTGGATAGCGGAGTATCCGCCAGCAAAGTCCCCATGCCGATGATGCCGTTCATAGGCGTTCTGATCTCATGGCTCATCACTGCCAGAAACTCGCTCTTGGCTCGATTTGCGCGCTCAGCCTCGGCCTTCAATAGTTCTTCCTGAGCCAGCCTTTGGTCCAGCTGCGCGGTTCGATCCGCGACCAGACGTTCCAATTCGTGCTGGCGCCGCACCAGAGAACGCACCCGCCAGCGCCAAACGGCGACGCAAACAAAACCGGCCGCCAGGACCACTGCAACGACGAACAGTTCTGTCCGCCACCAGGGCGGCGTAATCTCGAAGGAGAATCCGCTGAGCCTGGAAGTCTTACCGCTGCTGGAATCGACGGCTTGCGCTTCGAATGAATACCGGCCGGGCGCCAGTTCCGGATAACGAACTGTGTGCCCCGCCGTTTCTACCCATTCGTCTTCCAAACCAACCAAGCGGTAGCGAAACTTCAGTGCTCTTTCATTGCGAAAAGTCAAGGACGCCAGCGAGACCGTCAACGGATCATGTCTCCAGGCCAGTTCGCTGTTGTTGACGAGATCCCTGGTTCCATATCCGACTCGGACGAAGATCGGCGGCGGTGGTGGATTCAAGTACGGCGCGGCCGGTACCAGGAAATGAGATAAGCCGCCGCTGGTACCGATCCAGACCGAGCCGTCACTCTCCTCCAGGAACGCGTGGGCGTCGCAGTCGTCCCAGATGAGACCGTCGCCCGCCGTGTATCGTCGCCAGGACCGTCCATCAAAAAGCTCAACCCCGTGGTCCTCGCCAAACCAAACCCAACCACGACTATCCACCCGCAAGAACACCACCTCGTTGGAGGACAAGTGCGGTGTTGTAAAACCCGCGATATTGCCGTTCTGTAATTGGAACCGGGCTACGCCTGCCCCGTTGCCGTTTATCCACAACGTTCCCGATTTGTCGAGCGCCAGATCTTCAAGGTGATGGCCAAGCTTCGCCATGGAGATGTCCAGGCGCGTCCAATTTGGGGCGTCGAAGCGGAACAGATACTCCGAGGAGATGGCCCAAATCCGGCCATTTGAATCCTCCACCATGTCCTCGATCTTCCGGGCGCCGGAGGCTGCGGGGTCGGCCAGGTGAAATTCGGCTGGGCCGTAACGGCGTTCACTGAGAAAAAGCCCATCGCTCGTGGAAGCCCAGACGCGATCGCGGGAATCGACAAATACGTGCGAGACGCGCGGCAGATTTAGCTGCCAACCGTGGAGCGTTGCTTCATCTATCTGGACAAGTTTGCCTTGATAGGTGGCCGCCCAGAGAAAACCGTCCTTCGACTTCTCCAGCGACAGGCACCGGGAGGGCCGATCGATGCCTGCTTGGGACCAGGACCTGAACCTGGAGGCGCCCGGCTCAAGTAGGCTCAGTCCATGCTCATCCGCCACCCAGATTCGACCGTGAGAGTCTCGCTGAAGCCCCCAAATCTCGTCGCTGTGCAGACCTTGCCGGGTGGTCCACTGTTCCCAATCGCCATAGCCCAGCCACTTCCGAATGCCGTGACCGAGCAAGCCGAACCAAACCATGCCCTCGCGATCTTGGATGATTGAGGCGACCGTTCCTTTCCCAAAACCCTTAGCTTCTGAAATGATTTCCCACTGGCCTCCCACATAGCGGCCTACATCCGAGCCAAAACCCGCGAGCACCGCTCCGGAGCGATCCTCCGCGAGACTGAGATACGTAACGTCGGCCGGCACATGTCCCGGGGGGTTGCGAATTTCGAAACCCTTATGGCCAGGGGTCAACACGGCAATATATTTTGGCCCGCGTACCCACAACTCTCCATTCGCCTTGAGTAGGAGACATTTCCAATCATCCTCCGGCAAGCCGGACGACTTACCGTACTTCAGCAGTTTCCCGTGGGAGATCTCGCATAAACCTTTTCCGCATCCCATAAGGACACTTCCGTCTGGTTTGGCCAGCACGCTGCTGACGGTCTGATCAATTTGGCCGCTCTCGCCGGCTGACGCCAGGGGGCGGGCCTGCCAGGAACGCCCCCCATCTTCGGACTCGACCACCAGCACCCCGAACTGCGTCACAGCGTAGACCTTGCCATCGGGCGCGGATGCAAGGCTTGAATCGTAGGGAACTTTCAGATTTTGATGCTGATAGGTAACCGTCGAAAAGCTTCGTTGGCCGGTGCTGAAAGCCAGCCCGTCACGCGTTCCAACCCACAATCGCCCATCCCGGTCCGAGCTCAACGCCCTGACAAATCCACTGGGTAAGCCTTCTTTTTGTCCAAATTGCCAAAAATGGGAGCCATCGTATTGATAGAGGCCGCTTTCGGTGCCAATCCAAAGAAAGCCCGAAGGGTCCTGAAGCAGACAATTTACGCTGAGATTGCCCAGCCCGTCGATATAATCCTTGAAGGAGTATTGCTGTCCTGTGCAGACACTTGGAACCCAGGAAAGCACAAGCGCATAAATGGCTGCTCGCTTCTGGGATGTAGTCATTCTCTTTACTAATCGACAGATATGAGCAAAAAGATGACAATCGTCATCGCCTAGCAGCAATTTCAGTGACGTTCTACTGCCAAACGTGAGGCAACTGTATGATGATGCGGGAATCCGTGGTGCGGAATGCGTCGTGGACTTCCGAGACGGCTTCACCCTCATAGCGATACGCCTTGGACCGCACTGGATCGAGAATCCAGATGTTCGGACAGCCCATGGCAAAGTAATCTTCCAGCTTTCGTGTCAGGCGCGACCAGCGGTCCTCAGGTGAAAGGATCTCGATGACCAGGAACGGAGGAATGGTGAAGACTTGCTCCGCAGGTTCGGTGAGATACACAGCTACGTCCGGCACTCTGAATCGAGTGGGCGCGACGCGGATGCGGACCTCCGGGAAAATTGAAATTCCCGGAATACGGCTCAGCAGCATTTGGATTCTGAACTGCAGTTTCGAGTGATCCTTTTCGCCCACGTTGCGATCCTCAATCTCTCCGTCCACGTAATCGCATTCCGGCTCATATACGCTTGAGAGATATTCTTCAACCGTAACTAGTGTTGCCGCGCCCATGTATTTATTTTAGCCTCTCGCCGCGGGCGCTGTGGGAAAATTGAATGGTTGCTCACCCGGCGCTCACTTCTGTCTGGCGGCCTTGGCGCTCTTGGGGCGTTCACCGCCTGCTCACGGCCCAAAGCCAAGGGATTTTCCGGATACGCATTCATCGCCAATCAGGAAGGCGGCGCGGTAGCCGCCGTGGACTTGGAAGTATTCGCGGTGGCGCGGCACATTCGCGTGGACGGCGCGCCTACCGATGTAGTGGCTCGGCGGCAACATGCCCGCGTGTACGCCCTGACACCTGAGAACGGATCAGTACACGAGATACGCGTGTCGAACCTGACCTTCACGCGTAAACTGCGTGTGGCAACGAGCGCGATCAGCATGCGGCTCTCGCGGGACGAAAGCACGTTGTACGTTCTTTGCCGCGATCCACGCCGGCTGGTGGCGATCGCGCTGGATCCCATGCGTGTAGATTGGGAGCTGAAGCTGGCGGAGGATCCATACGACTTCGACATATCATCTGAGGGAACGCTGGTAGCCATCAGCCACCGCGAGGCACGCGCGATGACGTTTGCCGACCTTGCGCGCCGCACGGCTTATCCGATGGTTCACGCCACGGGCGAGATTGGCTTGGTCCGCTTCCAGTATTCGCGGCAGTTGATCGCGGCCAACTTGAGCGAGCGCATGTTGTCCATCTATCACGCGCCCAGCCGCAGGCTGATCGTAAATCTACCTCTCGCCGTACGGCCCGACCAGTTGTGTTTCAATGCCGATGGCGGGCAATTGTTCGTTACTGGGGAAGGTATGGACGCGGTGGTTGTGGTCTATCCTTCTTTCACGCCAGAGATCGGAGAAACGGTGCTGGCTGGGCACACTCCAGGTGCGATGGCGGCGTCCGTTACGCCAGGTTATTTGTTCGTCGCCAATCCCAAATCGGGCGACGTTAGCATTCTGGATATCGAGACGCGCCGCGTGGTAGCGGTAACACCGGTGGGGACTGAACCGGCCTACATCACCATCACGCCCGACGATCAGTACGCGCTGGTGCTGAATCAGGCTTCCGGCGACATGGCGGTAATCCGGATTCCGAACGTCACGCGCGCGGTGAATGAGCAGCGCCGCTGGAGGAAGGGCCCGCTCTTCATGTTGATTCCGGTGGGTTCGAAGCCAGTCAGTGCAGCCATCATGCGCATCTGAGCATCTAACTCAGCATGGATCTACAACTCAACGGCAAGACTGCCCTGGTAACCGGTTCCACGGCTGGTATCGGTTTGGCAATCGCGCAGGCGTTGGCGAAGGAAGGCGCGGCGGTGATCGTGAACGGCCGCACTGAGGAGCGAGTTCGCGCCGCGATGAAGACCAGTGGCGCAGCGCATGGAATCGCGGCGGACCTAGCTACCGAGGCTGGAGCGCAGAAGCTGATTGCTGAGTTCGGCCAAGTCGACATCCTGGTAAATAATCTCGGCATCTTCGAGCCGAAGCCGTTCGCCGAGATCACAGACGACGACTGGCGGCGATTCTTCGAGGTCAACGTGTTGAGCGGAGTGCGGCTCTCGAGACACTATATCGGGGCCATGAAGGAAAGAAACTGGGGGCGGATTGTTTTCATATCGAGCGAATCCGCGTTGCAGATTCCTCCCGAAATGATCCACTACGGTATGACCAAAACCGCGCAACTGGCAATCTCGCGTGGTCTGGCTGAAACCACGGCCGGGACGGGCGTGACGGTAAACGCCGTGCTCCCGGGGCCGACCGCATCCGAAGGCGTAACGGAGTTCGTGCAGCAATTGGCGAAAGGGCAAGGCACGGATGTGGCGGCGGTGGAACGCGAGTTCTTTCGCGACGTTCGTCCGAGTTCCCTGATTAAGCGGTTCGCAACGCCCGCCGAGGTAGCCGCACTGGTGGCATTCGTTTGCAGCCCACTGGCGGCCGCGATCAATGGAGCGGCGCTGCGTGTCGATGGCGGTGTGGTGCGATCTATCGCATAGGTCTTTGACCGGCTGATTTCGCAGGCGTTCACACGAGTGTGAACGCGGCACGCATCAGTGCGTGCGCCACACTAGTGGACTGTCTGAGCACGAACTTTAGCATCGAAATNNATGCGTTCCGAGGAGTGCGAACGCGGCAAACACTCGTGTTCGCGCCACGCGCGTAGCGCACTCCTGGCGACGCACGGCGCTAGTAAAGATTCAGAGCAGACAGCCCACTAGGACGTTACCATGGAATCTTATGCCCCGCTACGCTGCCGTCGATATCGGTAGCAACTCAGTTCGAATGTTGACGGCCGAGACCGGTCAAGGAGTGCCTACGAAAATCCTGGCGGCGGAACGCCAGGTGACGCGCTTGGGCGCCGGCGTGTTTCAAGACGGCCGGATTCCGGCGGAGACCATGCAGTTCGTGTGCGAGAATCTATCGCGCATGGCGCAGGTGTACCGCAAGCTGGAAGTGATTGGAGTGCGCGCGGTGGCCACCAGCGCGGTACGCGATTCCAACAATCAGCACGAATTCATCGAGAAAGCATCGAACGCGCTGGGCACTCCGGTGGAGATCATTTCGGGCGCCGAAGAAGCGCGGCTGATTCACCTGGGAGTGCAGGCCAGTTGGCCGCAGCCTGGCAAACGTATTCTAATCGTGGATGTGGGAGGCGGAAGCGCCGAGCTGATTTTGAGCGACGATGGCGTGCTGACGGAAGCATTTTCGAAACCGCTGGGAGCGGTGCGGCTCACCGAAGTGTTCCTGAAAAGCGATCCGCCCGCGCCGTTGGAATTGCACCGCATGAATGAGTCGATCGAAGAAAAGCTGGCGGCGCCGTTGCGGCGCATCGGCAAGGGCCCGTGCGACCGCGTGATTGCTACGTCGGCCACGGCCGCGGCGATCGTGTGCGCAGTGAATCGGGTGGGACGGTCACGCCGCGATGAAGCCGACCGTCTGAAGGCTTCGGTAGCCGAAATCCGCAAATTCTATAGGCAGGTGTGCCAGCTCGATTTGGGCGAACGGCGCAAGATACAGGGCATCGGGCCGCGCCGCGCTGAGTTGATTATTTCCGGCGCCGCAGTGTTTCTGAAGGTATTGGAGCTGTTTCAACAGCCCGCGCTCCACTATTCAGCGGCCGGCGTGCGGGATGGGATCATCGCGGACCTGACGGCGCGAGGGGTGGGCCGTGAGCTCAGCATGCTCAATCGGGACCAGCGGCGGGTGGTGGAACAGATGGCGCGCCGCTACGGAGTGGATATCCAGCACGCGCGCAAGGTAGCCGAACTGGCACATCAGTTGTTTGAGGCGCTGCAGCAAGTGCATCGCCTGCCTCCGGCGCTGGGCAAACTGCTGGAAGCATCCGCCTATCTGCACGACATTGGACATTACGTGAGCGACACCGCACACCACAAACATTCCTATTACCTGGTGGCTCATTCCGACATGCCGGAATTCACCGACAGCGAGCGGCAGATGATCGCGTTGCTGTGCCGCTATCATAGAAAGTCCATGCCTGCGGCGCGCCATTCGCCGTTCCAAACTTTCGATGCCGATTCGCGCCGCGCCATTACTTTTCTGACGCCGCTGCTCAGAATCGCCGACAGTTTGGATCGCAGTCATGAACAGCGCGTTGCGGGAATAGACGTGCAGCTCCGCAATGGATCGATGCAGGTGGCGGCGAAATCCGCGGTGGATCTGGACCTGGAATTGTGGGCCGTGGAGCGGATCGCGGACGCGTTTCGTGAAACCTATCAGATGTCGCTCACGATGACCAGGGTAAAAGCATGACCGCCGCGCCCGGCATTCGAGATTATGCCTTGGATCAAATGAATCATCTGCTCACACGGCTGGTCTTCCAGATGCATCGCGCGGCGAAAGTTCCGGGGCCGGAAGAGATCCACGACGTGCGGGTGAGTATACGGCGGTTCTCGCAGGGCCTGCTGCTGTTCGAGGAATTCTTTCCGCGCTGGGAAGTCAAAAAAATCAAGCGCCGATTGAAGCGCATGCTGAAGTTAACTTCTCAAATACGGGATCGCGACATCGCGCTCGACTTTCTCGCCAGCCTGAAACAAACCCGGCACCGGCCCGGTCTGGTGAAGCAGCGCCTGGCCTTCGAAAAGGAGTTCTCTCAAATGGTCCGCCGCTGGAATGCGCGGGATTTCTCGGCCAAGTGGCGCAACGGCTTGTCTCTACAAAATACATGAGACTGAAAACTACACGGAACGCCGCCGAGACTGCCAGGGTATTGTTGCCGAAGCTGCTGCAAAAGTATTTCAAGGCGGGGCGCAAAGCGGCGAAGGGAGAAACTTCCCCGAAGAAGCTGCACGGATTTCGATTCGCCACCAAACAGTTCCGCTATTCATTGGAGCTGTTCCGTCCCCTGTATGGGCCGAGTCTCGAGCGGAAACTCAGCGCCCTGAGCGGATTGCAAGGCGTGCTTGGCAAACTGAGCGACTATCACAGCGTGCGGACTTTGATCAAGGGCGACAAAGCGCTGGAACAGAAGCTGGACCGCGCCACCGGGAAAAAGCTGAAGGAGTTTCGCGAGCAGTGGGCGGCGTTCGACACGGAGGGACAACTCGAGCGCTGGAAGGCTTACCTGGCGAGGGGCAAGTAGGGCACTCCTCCGGCTTGCCACACTGGACAAGCCGGAGGCTTGTCCTACGAGATTTGCGCTATCGCGGTCCCGATG
Organism: Bryobacterales bacterium; assembly: GCA_003166875.1. Taxonomy (GTDB): domain Bacteria; phylum Acidobacteriota; class Terriglobia; order Bryobacterales; family Bryobacteraceae; genus Palsa-89. The sequence goes on from PMUN01000269.1 coordinate 9,191, forward strand.
GCCACCGCCACCGCCGGCACCCGCAAAATCATCATCGAAACATCGGTTTTGGGCAGGGCCTGCTGCAAGATGGTGTGGAGATCTCCGGCCGGGTTACTGCCCTGCGCAGCCGCGCGAACAGCAGTTCGCATCTGCGCGATATTTACCTGCGCGGCGCCAACACCGGCTACCGTGCCCCACAGATTCACCGGCGCAGCCGGGTATGGATTATTGCGGCGCAGCTCGGTTTCATCGATAATCGCGCCGCTCGCGGTCTTCACGAACCGGTCCGCGAATTGGACTACGAGAGCCGACGCGAGCTGGTTCTTGAATTGATCTGCCTCGGCCAAGGTGATGTTCTGGGTGGGATCGGAAGACGCCCAATCATTTGTTACGGGATTCATTTTGGTTTACTCCTTGCGCTTTCATCCTAACCACTGCCGTCCAGCATAACGGCTGAGCGCTATGGCTAAGTCAACGAAGAATAACAAGATTGAGTTCGGCGAGAGCCGTGACCGGTAGTGGGGCAGGATGCCATCCTGCGCGCGGTTGTTAACCGCGCAAGTTTGCCCGATTGCCAATCGGCGGCAGGTTATCAACCTGCCCCACACGGGTTACCATAAAAGTAAGGTATGGTCATTCGCAAATCTCCGGATCTTCGCTATTCTCAGGTCACTCCGCGGACAATGTATTTGAATCGCCGGCGCTTTCTCGCGGCCGGATCAGTCGCACTCGGGGCGCTTCGAGGGATGCCAGCGGCTGCAGCAGGTTCCAAGCTCACGGCCACCAAGAGTCCCTTTAGCACGAGCGAGGAGCCAACGCCGCTCGAAGCCATCACGCATTACAACAACTTCTACGAGTTCGGCACCGACAAGGAAGACCCTTCCAAGAACGCTTATAAACTTCGCACTTCGCCCTGGTCGGTGAAGGTGGAGGGAGCGGTTGCGAAGCCAACCGTGCTGGACCTGGACGCAATTTTCAAAATTGCGCCACTCGAGGAACGCATCTACAGGCATCGCTGCGTGGAGCGATGGTCCATGGTGATTCCCTGGATTGGGTTCCCCTTGAACGCTCTGCTGAAACGAGTGGAACCGACATCCAAGGCCAAGTATGTCGCTTTTGAAAGTATCTACGATTCGAAGACCATGCTGAGCCCCCAGTACGCCGGTATCCAGTTTCCATATATCGAAGGGCTGCGGATGGATGAGGCCATGCATCCTCTCACTCTGCTCGCCGTCGGACTATATGGCGAAAGCCTTCCCAACCAGGATGGTGCGCCTTTCCGGTTGGTGGTTCCCTGGAAGTACGGCTTCAAGAGTATTAAGTCTATTGTCAAAATACGCCTGGTGGAGAAGGAACCATCTACCACCTGGAACCTGTCGGCATCGAACGAGTATGGCTTCTACTCCAACGTCAATCCGGAGCGGGATCATCCGCGCTGGAGCCAGGCTAAAGAACGGCGGATCGGCGAATTCCGGATGCGCGATACCGCGAAGTTCAACGGATACGGTGATCAGGTGGCGAGTCTGTACACTGGAATGGATCTGGTTCGTAAGTATTTCTGAAGGGCATGAACAAGGTCCTCTCCAGCCGCTGGACCAAAGCCATTTTATTCCTGCTGTGCCTTACGCCACTGCTCCTGCTGGGATGGCGTGGCTACCATAACAAGCTGGGAGCCAACCCCATCGAGTACATCACCCACGCCACGGGTGATTGGACTCTACGCTTCCTGCTGATTACCCTAAGCGTCACTCCGTTTCGAATTCTGTTGAACCAGCCCAAGCTGGCGCGTTTCCGGCGGATGCTTGGCCTTTTCGCATTCTTTTATGGATGCCTCCACCTGACCACCTGGGTGTGGCTGGACAAGTTTTTCGATGTTCAAGAAATGTGGAAGGATGTGGTGAAGCGCCGTTTCATCACCGTCGGCATGACGGGATTTGTCCTGATGATTCCGCTCGCCATCACATCCACTGCAGGATGGGTTCGGCGCCTCGGCTTCGTGCACTGGCAACGGCTGCATCGGCTGGTCTATTTCAGCGCGCTGGCCGGAGTGATTCATTATTACTGGCTGGTTAAATCGGATGTTCGGCTGCCGCTGCTCTACGCAGGGCTTCTGACGCTGCTGATGGCGTACCGTGCGTGGATCTGGACCCACGGCAAGCCTTTACAGCGGAAGGCCGAACCTCCGAACGTTCCGGCGTCGCCGCGTTTGAGTCCCTGACAAGCTGATTTCGATTCTAAGACCGCGCGGTCCCCTTGCTTACGGGACTGAGAAAGAATCACAACAACCGGTCGCTTACGCTCGCGGCTCGGAAAGAATGTCTCATGTTTAGCGAGCGTTACCGAACCGCGACCGTGAGGGAGTCGGTGCATTCGCCGATTTTTTCACAGACCCTTACTCTTACGCGCGGGGCGGCTACGGTCTGGAATTGTAGCCCCGCGCGTGAGCAAGGGGAAGTCGACACAATTTTCTCCCAGCCGCGCCGATATGCTTCTTGGCGCTTTCTTACACGGCGCTGGGGAGAACTATGTCACTGTCGAAAATCGCGCGAAGAGCTCTGGTCTTGGTTTCCGGAGTGTTGCTCGGGGGCGCATCCGTCCTTGCGCAGCAGGACCGCATTGTGACATCCATCGATGCGTCGCGACGGATTGTCCTTCAAGGTGATCGGAGTTTCAGGGCACGCCTGGAAAACGATGGAGGACGCCTAGCGTCCGGCGAACGGATCAGCGGCATCACCATTTTGCTAAAGGGCTCGGACAGCCAGCGCGCGGCGCTCCAAAGTTTACTCGAGCAGCAGAGGGATCCAACCTCGCCCAACTACCATCGGTGGCTCACGCCGGAGGAATACGCGGACCGGTTCGGGCTCAGCCGCAACGACTTTCAGAAGGCGATCGACTGGTTGCGATCCCAGGGTTTCAGCGTGGACTACAAAACGCGCGCCCGCAACTGGATCGGCTTCAGCGGAACCGTGGCCCAGATCCAGACTGCATTTCAAGTCGAGATCCATCTCTACGTCGCCGACGGGGAAACGCACTACGCCAACTCGCAGGATCCCGAGATCCCCGCTGCGCTCGCGCCAGTGGTACTGGTTATCCGGGGGCTGGATGATTTCCGTCTGAAGCCAGGCGTTCGGAACAACAAGCCTCATTTCACCACTTCCGACGGCACACACGCCGTTGGACCGGCCGATCTGGCAACCATCTACGACATCAATCCTCTCTACCAGGCGGGCATCACCGGGTCGGGTCAGACTATTGCCGTTGTCGGGCAGACCAATATCCAGATGTCGGATATCGAAAACTTCCGCAGCACGTTCGGATTGTCTGCCAACGATCCGCAGTTGGTCCTGGTCGCCGGATTCCCGGACCCGGGTATAACCTCCGACGAAGGCGAAGCGGATTTGGACCTGGAATACTCCGGTGGCATTGCACCGGACGCCCAGATTCTTTTTGTTTACTCACCCGATGTGGTGGTTTCAGCTCAATATGCTATTGACCAAGCTCTGGCGCCCATCGTCAGCATGAGTTATGGCGGCTGCGAGCAGAAGAACACGTCCGGGCCGGAGAGCGTCACAGCCATCCAGTCCTTTGCCCAGCAGGCGAACGCACAGGGCATCACCTGGGTAGCCTCAGCCGGGGACCCCGGTGCGGCCGGCTGCGAAGAGCAACAAGTTGACATTGTTGGCCTCAGCGGGCTCGCGGTGCAAAATCCGGCCAGTACGCCCGAGGTAACAGGCGTCGGCGGCTTGGAGTTTAATGACGGAAATGGAAGCGGGTATTGGAACACAACCTATGACAGCCACGGAGGATCCGCGGTCTCGTATATCCCGGAAATGGTTTGGAACGAAACAGCCCTGGAAGGCGACCTGGCTGCCGGGGGCGGTGGCGCCAGTGTGATCTTCCCAAAGCCGGCCTGGCAGACTGGTCCGGGAGTGCCGAATGACAACGCCCGCGACGTTCCGGATGTGGCATTCACCGCATCCTGGGATCACGATCCCTATATTCTTTTCACGGGCGGAAACATCATACCGAACGGCGGAACTTCGGCCGCCACACCATCGTTTGCCGGGATGCTCGCGCTGCTGAATCAGTATCTGGTTTCCAACGGCGTCCTGTCTGGGCCTGGCCTTGGCAATATCAATCCGACGTTATACACGCTGGCCCAGAGCACCACCAACGTTTTCCACGATATCACCGTGGGAAACAATATCGTGCCGTGCGCCGCCGGCAGTCCTGGATGCGACAACGGGAGTTACGGGTATAGTGCTGGCCCGGGATATGACCAAGCGTCCGGTCTTGGATCCATAGACGTGAGCAACCTTGCGAGAGCCTGGGCGGGAAGCAGCACCAAGCCTAGCACCTCCGCAACGAATGTCACCGCGGTTGCCGATCCTGCCAGTATCGTCTCGAGCGCCACCACTGTGCTCACCGCCTCAGTGACTGCTGCTACCGGCTCGGCTTCGCTCACCGGATCGGTCTCCTTCAGTTTGGGACAAACCGCATTGGGTAGCGCGGACCTTTCCGGGGCGGGCGGCGCCGCTACGGCGACTCTCACGGTCTACGGAAGCCAGTTGGCGGTTGGGAACAACATGATCACGGTAAGCTACAGCGGCAGCAACGGCTTCGCCGCTTCGTCGGGCTCCGTGACGGTGATCGTCGGCTTACCCACGTCTTCCTCCGCGATCATTCCATCGGTAGTGCCGAACCCGGTATATGAGGAAGAGCCGGATTCGGATGGCTATAGCTGGTTCTATACGGTAAGGCTCACCGAAATCGCGGGCGTGTCCGCCACGCTCAACAGTTTCTCCATCGGCGGCAACGACTATTCCGCCGACATCGGCGCCTGGTTCGGCAGCACCAGCATTGCGGCCAACGGCACGCTTTCCGCGGATATACGAACCAAGCTCGCGAGCGTGCCGACGAACCTGGTATTCATTTTTGGGGGCGTGGACGCGAGCGGACAATCCTGGACACAGCAGATTTCAGTTCCCTTCTATGGCAAGCAACTGTCGGCGGCTATGGCACTATCCAGTTCGCCTTCGTCGGAGATTCAAAATCCCAATGGCGATCCCAACTGCGACGCGGACTATCCTTACTACCAGCAGTTGAACCTTCAGGAGCTGAACGGCTATGAGATCCACCTGACTCGCTTTCTGGCCGGAGGCAACGATTTCAGCGGCCAGATTGCGGAATGGTTCGGATCGTGGCGCCTGGCTCCCCTAGGAGCGCTTCAAGCGGGCATCTGCTGGAAGCTCGATAATGCTCCCGTCACACTGAGCTATGAAATTGACGGCGTTGATACGGATGGAAACGAGATCACCGCGACGTTGTCGGTCCCGTTTCAAGGCCCGCAGCAGAGCGCCGGCGGGCTTTCGGCGTCGAAAGACTCCGTTTCCCTGACCGCCGACGTTTCCGGAAGCGCCACTGCAAGCGTGGCTGTAAATGTTCCTTCGGCCGAGAAGTGGAGCGTCTCGGTTTTCCCCGCCAACCAGGACAGCAGCTGGCTGGTGGTGTTTCCATTGTCTGGGGCAGGTTCTTCGCAAGTAAAGCTGGTGGCTTCCGCCGCCGGAATGGAAAGCGGGGTTTACACGGCGACGCTGGTCTTTCAATCCGTGAACACCATTCCTCAGTTCGTCAACGTGCCAATCACGTTCGTCATCGGGGCCTCGAACAGTATAAGCATCGAAGGGATAGCGAACGGAGCGAGCTTCGAGCAGACCTTTGCTCCCGGAATGATCCTCGATGTATTTGGACGGAACCTTGCCGATTCCGCCGAGTCCGCGCCGGCAGTCCCTCTGCCGTTCTCGTTGGCCGGAGCGTCGGTCACGGTCAACGGAGCCCCGGCTCCTTTGTATTATGCTTCCCCCACGCAATTAAATATTCAAATTCCATACGAAACAGCAGCGGGCACTGCAATTCTAGGCGTGAACCACCGAGGGCAAGTCGCATCCTACTCACTCGAAGTGCAGCCAGCGGCGCCTGGGATCTTCGTGGGGTCCAGCGGTGAACTGGTGCCCACTTCCAGCGGCGCCCCTGGCGGTTCCTTGCCGCTCTTCGTCACCGGCGTCGGCGATGTGTTGCCGATGCTAGACACCGGTGATCCGCCAGCGAATGGTACCCCTGTGAATAAACTGCCGGCGCCGCGACTCCCGCTGTCGCTCACGGTGGGCGGCATCGAGATCACGCCTCTTTTTGTTGGGATCCCCTGTGGGCTCGTCGGCGTGACTCAGATTAACTTCACAGTGGCGCCGAATGTTCCTCGCGGGACGCAGCCAGTGGTAGTCACGGTAGGAGGCGTCGCCAGCAAACCTGCGAGTTTCACCGTCAAGTAACGGCGATCGTAGGTTCGCGCTCACAGTGCGCTTTGGGTAGTGGGTCGGTTTGGTGGTGGGGCAGGATGGAATCCTGCGCGCGGGTTGGTAACCCGCGCAGTTTGCGCCGATTGGCAATCGGCGCGCAGGTTGCCAACCTGCCCCACACCCCGATGCTAAAATAGGAGAGTCTTGGGACGTCGTCTAATGGTAAGACTGCAGACTCTGGATCTGCGTATCGGGGTTCGAGTCCCTGCGTCCCAGCCAAATACGCCATGAAGTCTCTAAAGCTTTGTCTGCTTCCGCTCTCGTGCATCTTAGCATTCTGCCAAGATACGCCGGTCCCGTCTGAAAATGCACCTCCTGAAATCAATCAAGCTCTGCGCGCTCGAGTGACGCAATTTTACTCGGCGAACATAAGCGGAAAATGGCGCGATGCCTTCCAGGTGGTTGCCGACGATATGCAGAACCAGTATCTGGAAGCTTCTAAAGAAACCTACGACCGTTGCGATACCGTAAAAATCACCTATACCGACAATTTCACGAAGGCCACTGTACGCGAGAACTGCCACGGTGAGTACCGTTGGCACAATAGCCATATCCCAGCCACTATTCCTTTGACAAGCACCTGGAAGGTGGTCGACGGGCAATGGTTTTGGTATTTTCTGAAACCGACAGAAGTGATGACCCCCTGGGGACTCTCCACAATACCGCCCGACGATCCCAAAGCTCCGGGATCGACCACCGTCAATACCAACATCGAGACGGTGTTGAAAGATCCCGCATCGATGGCCAGGGCTATTCTGAGCCAGATCAAAGTCGACAAGAAGGAAATACACCTGCTGGGTTACGAGACCTCGAAAGATGAGTTGCACATTTCCAACACCATGCCCGGGACCATTTCAGTCCTTATCAACTGCGCTCCTCTCCCTGGATTTCACATTAAGCAGGCCAGTGCCGACATCGGTCCCAAAGAGACCTCCGCCATAGTCTTCGAATACGACGCCGAAGAAGCTAAGAAGCAATGTGGCGACTGTTACAAGCTGCCGAAACCAAGGCTTACCGCTAACATCCGGATCGAACCCACCGCGCAGATATTTTCGGTGAAGATTACATTTGCGATTCCGCCGGAACTTGAAAAGCAGTTGCCCAAGGAACTACGGCCACCAGCCCCAAAACAGTAGCCTTCCGATTGGCATTTCCCGTGCCTAGCCATTGTGCAGAGGCTTAACACGGAATGATCAACATCGATTTGACTCTGACTGGCATAACTGGGAGTTCCGCAACAGCAAACCAGACAAGTCAGCTTTCATCGCTTTCGGCTCAATCGTTTACCGAACTCCTGTCGGAGGCCTTCTCGGAGACATTGTCGAAGCTCGGAATTAATCCAAGCAGTATTCAGCTCAGTTTCCAGGACGAGCCGAGCCAAACTCCTGCCGCGAGCCAAACTCCTGCCGCGAGTGCAACTCCTGCCACGATCCAAACTCCCGTCGCGACTCAAACCGCCACCGCTAGCCAAGCTCCGGCTGCGAGTGCAGCAGCTGTCGCGAGTCTGACTTCCGCTGCGAGTCTGACTTCCGCCACCGCTGTTGCTCCGCCGACAACGTCGACGCCAACTATACCCGGCACGCCTGCGACGGCTTCTAGCACGGGTTCGAGTTCGCAGACTTGGTACGCCAGCACTCCTGCCGACGACGCCTACTGGGCTGCGCAGCCGGCGGCGGTTCAACAACTCCGGGGAATCCAGGATATCAATGAAAGAAAAGATCTCGCGGAACAACTGGCGAGCGAAGGCTACTCCATTGATGTCCCCATTATGGTGTGGGGATGGGATGCGGGAAAAGTGACTGCGGCCAGGGAGTCGTACGGCTATACGTGGGTTCCCTCAGCGCTCCAGCAGCCGGTGGCTGCGGCGCCGGGTATAACGGGTGGTGGAATAACGCCATACGATCCGAACAATCCGCCTAGCGGATCCATTCAGGTGCCGCCAGCGCAGAACTCTTGATAGTAGGCGTGAAAAGGGGCAAGCCCAAGACCTGCCCCCTTTTCAGTTATTCGATCGGGATTTTGGTGGACTGAGCGAAATACTTGTTCCCGGACGGATCGACCAATATCAGGCCGAAGGGCTGCCCCGGACCTGGAGTAGTATTTGCGGGCACCTGAACGCCAATAATGTAAACCCCTACCAGGCCTGGCGCATAATCAACTGTTGTGTGCGCAACGCCCTTGTTGTTCAGACCTACCACAACAGTCGCGGTTACGGATTGGCCGGCCCCAGGCTCGTTGGTCACCGCTGCCGGTGTCGTCAGGCCAAGACCCGTTGCAAACACGTAAATGGTTTCGCCGCGGTGAGCAGGATTAGTGGGACTCACGTAGCTGCCGTCTGACCGCACCGCGACCGCGATTGTTACGTTGCCGTAGGTGTTGGTGAAGACGCCTGGCGCGTAGGGCTGAGTGGTTACGTTTAAGGGAGCTGGAGGGCCTCCACCCGCGGGCGTGAGCATAACCGTAGTGTTGCCGAGTGGTGTTTCAAAAGGCACTTGAATAGTCATCGACTGGACACCATTCACGTTGGAGACGTAGAAGATCGGCGCCGCCACACCGTTAAACGTGATGCTGACACCGGCTAGCGAGGTCTGGAGCGGCCCGAGGATGCTGAGGCCGCTTACTACCCCCTGAACGCCATTTGCAAAACCTCCGCCCTCGACGGTGACAATCTCACCTGGCGCTACGCAGCCCGGCNNAGGCCGCGCCAGTCGGGTCAGTGGTGGTGCTGGGGGTAGCAACGACAGCGCTGCCACTGGCGACCGTAAACGTCACGGGAGCGCCGGGAACACCGTTCCCTAGGTTATCCACCACCTTGACGATCAACGGCGCCGCGAAAGCAGTGCTCACAAAGGTGGACTGATTGTTCCCCGAAACTGGCAGGATGCTCGCCGCGGTACTGGCGACCGTCAGCGTGAACTCGGCAGTTTGGTTGCCGGCTGTCACCTGTACGATCACGACTCCCACCGTGCTGCCGAGCGTGACCAAAGTGGAAGCACTGCCGGTCGATTCAGTAGCGGGGCTAGTCTGCTGAAGCGTCGCCGGCGCTCCGCTGGAGAGTACTGCCCAGGTAACGGGTGTGTTCGGCACAATGTTGCCAAATGAGTCGGTGATTTGCACCACCAGAGCCACTGGCAACTGTACGCCTGGTTTGCCGGTCTGGTTATTGCCCTGAACCAACTTTATTTCTCCGGGAGGCCCGGGGATGATCTCCAGTTGGACGGCCGGCTCAAAATTCGCATAGCCGTACTGCGGGGCGATAGTAGATTTGCCGACCACCCCATTCAACACCAAATCGCAGTGCACGAACCCTTTTGAGTTGCTCAGGGAACCCGGCCCTTCGGGGTCGGCACAGGTTCCGAAGGGAATAGTGTTCGCGGGAGGCACGTTGCAGGTGGGAGGAAGCCCGACGCCAGCCGGCGGCACAAGCTGACAGGTGCGAACGCTGACGTTGGGGACCGCGCCGTTGGGCGCAGCGATAATCGCGCTGAACGCATTCACGATCGTGGTACCCGCCTGGCCGATTAGGGTCGTTCCAGACTGTGGCGATTCGGGGGTTACCGATGGCGCCGTCGAATTCCCATCCGCTGAGGAATAGGTGGTTTCGTAGAAGGTAACGCCTGCCGTTCCGGTGGAGCTAGCAGTGATCGAGGATTCGACGAAGGGCGACAACGGTGCTATGGCATCTGTAAGGTATCCGATAGACGCAAGGCCGTTGGCATCGGTATGGACAGTCAAGGTTGGAGCACTGGCGCCTCCGTTGATCGGCTCTAACGACCCCGCGGATGCGCCGGGTGAGACTGCGAAGACTACGGCAGCTCCGCTCACCGCGTTCCCATTGAGATCGGTAACCATCACAGTCAGCGGGGAGCCGAAGCCGGCGAGGCCGCTGTTGGTGCTGTCCGGCAATAGCTGGCCCTGCCCCGCGACAATTTTCATGTTTCCGGAGGGGGGCCCAGTGACGGTCGTCACTGAGATCGTGAATACACTTTGGAGCTTGCCGTTGGTTGCGGTCACGTTGGCCGTTACTCCACTCGTACCCGGCGCCTTCAGGACCGTCGAAGCGTATCCATTCGCTCCAGTGGTGACCGAGGTGTTCGTAAGAATCCCGAGATTGGTCGAAAAGGTAATGGTGGCTCCGCTCAAGGGCTTGCCATTCACATCCAGCGCCTGGACCACCAGTGGCTCACTCGTTGCGTTGGGTGCGATGATTTGATTGTTGCCGTATCCTAGCAACGCTGCCGGACTACCAGTGGTCGCCAGGGCGAGATATTCCAGGGCAGTAAAGGTGTCATTCGGAAGCGTCGGAAGCGCCGTCGAGGCTGTCTGCTGCTGAATCGTGAGATCGATACGATAGAGCGTGCCGGACGAAGCAACAAAGAGGTATTGCGCCGTGGTACGCCCTGCAAACGGGACTTCGTTCGAAATAGCTACGCCCTGCACGGAGGTACTGGGAACACCCGCAATCGAGGCAGGCCCGAAGGTGGTTGAGTTCTGTGTGCTGATGCCCAGCTGAAACAGCTCCAGACTCTGACTGGAATATGCATAGACCGTCGTGCTGCTCGGCACGAGCAGTGTATCGAATACAACGTTCGGAGCATACGATGTGGGGATGATGGTGTACGTGTGCGCAGCAAGATTGATTATCAATATGACCGAGCCGTCAACCGGTTGTTGGTTCACAGCCAAAGCATATTTGCCGTCGGGCGTGAAGACCACTTTGCCAGGGCGCGCATCCATGTTGATGCCTCCGCTGAGGGTGGGCTGGAGTGTGGTGGGATCCAGTTCAACGACCTCATTCTGAAAGCTGACATAGACGAGGCCATTCGGGCCAACTGCGACGCCTGTCGCGGCGCCATTATTTCCATACTGGGCGGAGCCTATCGAATTGGTTGCCAAGTTAATGGCGTTCACGTGGAATCCGCCTGACGTACTGGTTCCCAAGGCGTACGCAGTCTTCCCGTCCAGACTTAGAGCCACATCAATAATGGTGTACTGAGTATTAATTCCTCCGGGTACCAGTTCCTGATCCTTGGTGGTTTCAAAAATATGAAGAGTGCCGGCTGCCACAACCAGCTTCGTGCCGTCGGGAGTGATCGCCGCCGCACTGGGGGAGGTCACAAAACTACCGATGACGTTAGGATTTTCGAAATTGGTGTCAACGGTCGTAACTGCGTTGGTGGTGGACTTCGCAATGACGTAATACTTCGATCCGTCCGGCTTGGGCAGAATCAAAAACGTGCTGTCGCCGGCGGTGAAACTGCCCAGCGAGGTCAAGGACGAGGAATTTACGCCGCCAAACACCGCAACATTCGATCCCGGCGAATTGTAACCAGGCAATGCCGCGATATCATCGGCCTGAAGAGTGGAAATGAACAACCCGGTGCAGGCTGCAAGGAACAGGGCTAGCCTTCTAGACATTTTTATACAAGGACCTTTCCGTAGGATGTAGCTGGGACGCGGGGCGAACTAACTTTACAAGAGTACCACAAAGTACCAAAAGTCAAGTTGCCTGTGGCGAAAAAAAAAGGGGAGGCCGAAGCCCCCCCTTTTTGGTTAATGCGACAACGGTTACGGTTAGTGACCTTCGTTCTCGCCGATGACGCCCGTCCTGCTGTTGCCAGGTCCCGCGCCAGTCCCGATCAAGTTGAAGGGGAAGTCGAGCTGGATAGCGAGATAACCTTCCGCCAGTTTCTGCGCACCCACGTCGCTGATGAAGGCGAATGCGTGACAGTACTGGAAGTCGGCCACCGAGATGATGTAACCCTCGAAGCCCGGCACCGCCGGTACTCCGAAGTTGCCACCACCCGAGAGGTTGAAGATCAACTCCTGGCCCGCCGGTACCGTTTGAGTTACAAACGGCGGAGGCGCTACGCCTCCTCCGGCCGTGCTGCCGAAGTAGTAGAGTTTTACCGTTCCCTGTTGGGGTCCGGTGCCAAATGGGTCAAGCGATGTGTTAGCCAGCGCGATACCTGTGTCAAACCCAGACTGGTTGGTTACGAATGGGAACAGCAGGTCGCAGGTACACAGATTGATATCGAGCGCCGACAACGGTGTGGAAGTATCGCCGAAGCGCGGAATCGGGTCGGTGGCCGAAGCAGTTCCGTCGTTGCTGAGAGGAGCAAAGCTAACGTTCACCGTGCCGGTCCCAGGGGCCGGCAGATTCTGCGCGGTGTTGGAGATAAACGCAACATACCCCGTGATGATCGCGTTCTCGGGCACGTTCGGATCGGAGTTCACAGTTTCGTAGGTGGCGTAGCCAGTGGTTCCGCTGTAGCTAACTTCAGCAATACCACCGGCGCCGGCTACGGCCGTGAAGCCCGGTCCGGAGCTTCCGTTAACGTCAGTGGAAACCAAGTCCAACTGGGCGTCTGCATATCCGGGAAGAGTTAACCCGTTCCCCGGCTGGGGCTGCGGCGGCACCGATTGGGTACCTCCAGGAGTGAGGAGAGGTACTGTAGTTGCGAGAAAAATGTGCACCCCTGCTCCTATGTTGTTGAACCGGATCAGTATCCGGGTACCGAAATCGGCCAAGCCGACGATCGGCGTTGAAGTGAAGAGTTCAGGCACATAGAAGCCGGATTCCGTGTTATACGGGAAGCCAGGCACGTTCTGATCTACAGGCGCAGGTGAAGTCAAACCATGCGCTGTGTCCTGCGACAGAGCGTAATTGCGCCTCTTAAAGGACGAAGCGAAGCCTTCCTTGACTTTGATGAGGACGTCGCCGCTGTCATCCGGAGTGGGAGTACTCCCTAATAGATCAGGGTTGTTGCTCGTGCACTGCAGGAAGGTACCATTCGTGACCGAGGCGATGAGGCCAAGCTGAATGAAGGCCACCGTCTGGGTCGGATTGTTGATGACAATCTGTTGCGAGCCGTTCACCGCGATGTACATGGTGATCTGGGTCGGAATCAGGGTGGACGATACGCCGAGCTGGAACGCATTGGCGCGGATGTTGGTAATGCGGATCACGCGCTCGCCGGCAGTTCCGGGTGCGTCAATCGGGACACCCAAAAAGACAACCGAGCTGGCGCTATTCTGCTGTCCCGAAAATACGTTCGGCTGGGTCAGATACGGACTATTGGAGGGGACCCCGACGAACTTTCCGAGTTCAGGACAAGAAGTGCCCTGGGGTGTACAGAGCATCTGCGGTGGCGAGCCAGCCGGAGGTAGCTGTACCGCATTGCTGGGTACTGCCTGCGCGCTTGGGGGATGCGGCTCATCAATCATCAGCGTAGCTTCCGAGATGTTCCCCGAGACAAGCCGGCTGGTGATGTTAGTGTTCAAAAAGACCGTCACGTTAGACAACGGAATGCTCGCGCCGTTTAGCGTCGGAGTTCCGCCGCTGCAGTTCAGGAGCATGTCACCTACCAGCTCCGTCAAGCCTTCTGCACGGACGATCGTCGGGTTGCCCGCATTCGCGTTGCAGTTAAACGCACTCGTTTGCAAGCCAATTTGCGCGTTCGCCGTGCTGCCCATGCCGAGCAGAAGGGCTACTACAGCAAACGCTAAGAACCATTTGCGAAAATCTGCCATTTCCTTCTCCTTGTGAAAAATTGAAATTGAATTGATGGAAGTTATCTTTTTCAACCTGAGCCTCGATTCAACAACCGTCATGAAGGTTTCGAATTTCACCCGATCAGACCTGGCGCGAAGTAGCTCTGCACTGCCTGTCCTGCCTTGCCTACCCGAATTCGTTTCATCGTCTTCATTGGGCTCAACTTGTTTCTTAAACTTCTCGTAATATCTGTGCTCGCGGGATTCATGCGTCAAAGATGAATGCCGCCAAACCGTCCGGATGCAGTCAAATCATTCATAACACTACTACGCAAGTTAAGTCAAGCGTAAAGTACTATCGAACTTTTCAATCGGCCCCCGAACCAAAAAACGGCCTAGCACATGATTTAACCATAGCGCGGCAAGGCAAGTCAACACTTTACAGCCAACGGTGACTTCGGGCGCTTGAATGGCGTCAAGGAAGGTGTTACCGGTACGTACTGATACTTCCCTCAAATGAGGGGTGACATGTCTCGATGGGCCCTAGGGTGCCGCTGAGTTATTCCTTAACGTCCTTCTTCAGAGCCTTAAGGCGGCTCTTCAGCTCATCGGTGGCATCAGACATTTGGTTACTGTCGTAGATGACGCGAGGAGTTATAAATATGATCAGCTCAGAACGCGATTTGGAATAGGAGCGGGACCCGAACAGTGCGCCAATAATCGGGATTCGGTACAGAACTGGAATCCCCGAGCTGTTCAGCGTGGTCGTCTCTGAAATGATCCCTCCGATTGCAATGGTATCGCCGTCCTGAACTGTGATTTGAGTCTGAATCGATTTGTTGTCGAAGGATGGGGATTGAATCCCGCTGGTAGTGGTTGGCGTCGGGTCGCTCACTTGCTGATTGATCACCATGGTAACGACACCGGTAGGGGTCACGCGCGCCAGTATGTTCAGAGTGACGCCGGTACTTACGTTGGAGATGGAGTTGGCAAACAGCGAATTGCCCCCGGACTGGACTCCAGTCACAGCCTGCGCTGAAAGCGTAGGGACTTCCGTGCCGACATTGATGCTGGCCGCTATGCTGTCGGTGGCGATTACGGAGGGAGCCGATAGGACCTTGGCTCGGCTCTCGGATTCCTGCAATTGGACCGCAGCCAAAAGCTGGCGGCTTTTTCCTACTAGAGCCGCTCCCGAAAGATTGGTCACGCCTTCGCCAAAGCCTGCAAGGAAACTGTGCGCCGTGCTTTGCGGGCTCCCAGTACTTTGCGAACTCCCGGTTATCTGCTGAAGAGCCGCGGAGACGTCGCTGGAGAATGCGTGCGTCAAATCCACCGAATAGATTCTCGCTTCAATCAAGACCTGACGCGGAGGAACGTCCAAATCTTTTAATAGCGTCAAGATGTTCTCGTATTCCTGAGGAGTAGCCTGGATGAGCAGCGTATTGTTGAATGGATTTGCGACCACGCGCGGCACGCGGCCCACCAGCGACCCGGGAACCTGCGGGTATCCGAGATTTTGGCCTGTAAGGTCGGTCCCCGTGGCCCCGTTTGCCGGAGCGGTTCCAACGCCCGCGGCTAGCAGCGCACCACCGGCGGTCTGTCCGGTGGGATTACCGTACTGCTGCTGATAGCTTCCATTGCCGTACATTCCACCGCTGCCGTTTGCTCCGCCACCATAATTCCCACCATTGCCGTACGCTCCGCCGCCGTACATCACGCCGCAGCCAATCATTACGCAGC